>JBAXKR010000008.1:0-15850 GCA_037135235.1 bacterium
ATTCTTCAATAAAGGCAGCTAAAGTATGGAGAGCATCTCTAGCATGGGAGGTTCCTGTATACAAAGGAACAGGAGATCTAACATACAAGATACAAAGATCTACTGATAACAATATTTGGACCTATGTTGATGAAACAACAGGAAATTCATTCCTAGATACAGTTCCATCTTCAATCAAGTATTACTGGAAGGTAGGAACTACTGATTCAACAGATGAATCAAAAGCATCTCCAACATATTCAAATATTGTTTCTATTCTTCCTAAAGGATCATTTACAGAAGCACCTTTACTAACATCAGATCCATCTGTTAGTGGAATTACAACAAAAAGAGCTACTATTAAATGGACTACAGATAGGAAGTCTGATAGTAAGATTACATACGGATTTAAAACTGGTGAATACTTCAAAGGAGAAACATCTTTTTCAGAACAAGTAACAAGTCACTCAGTTGAGCTAGATGGTTTAGTTCCATCAACAGAGTATTTCTACAAAGCTAAGTGGACTGATGAGGATGGTAATACAGGGCAGTCTAGTGAGTTATCATTTACAACTGATAGTGCACCAACTATTAAAAATGTTGGAACAAGATATATTAATGTTTCAAGTGCTGAAATTTCTTTTACTTCAACTAAAGCAAATGAAGTAAGACTGTACTATGGAAAGAGTACATCATTTGGAGATATGAAAAAATTATCAACTTCAACAAAGGAAACAACATATCCAATGAATTTAACTAATCTACTTGATGGTACAAAGTACTTCTACAGAATTAACCCAGTAGATAGTGAGGGGATAGAGTATGAAGGAACAATACTAGATTTCACAACACTTCCAAAACCAATTGTTTCTGATGTTAAGATTCAACAAATTAAGAATACTGTAGATACTACTATGGTGATCTCATGGAAGAGCAATACTGAAGTGAGTTCAATTGTAAGTTACTACCTTGAAGATAACTCAAAGAGTATTAAAGATAAGATTGATTTAACACTAATATCTGGAGAACATAAATTAACATTAAATAGTCTTAATTCAGATAAGTCATATATATTACAAGTAAGAGGATTTGATAGATTAGGTAATGAAGCTAAAAGTGAAACAATTAAATTCACAACAGCAACAGATACAAGAGCACCTAGTATTACAGATGTAGTAATTGAAAATGTTCCAAATACAATTAACACAATTAATCAAAGTAAATCACAAGTAGTAATTAGTTGGAATACAGATGAACCAAGTAGTTCAGCGGTTGAATATGGAGAAGGATATTCTGAAATATATCCAATGAAATCAATAACTGACTTTAATCTAACAATGAATCATATGGTAGTACTATCAGAACTAGAACCATCTAAGGTATATCACTTTAGAGTTGTAAGTAAGGATAAGGCGAATAACGAAGGAGTATCGAGTAACATGGTTAACATTACATTAAAACAAGGATCAGATTCAACTGGATACATATTAAATGGACTTAGAAATCTATTTAATTTTTAGATCAACGACTTTTATAATTGTATTGAAAGAAGATAAGAAAGAAGAAAAAAAAACGAATATTAAAATATCCTTACTTATTGGACTCATATTCTCAATCTTTGCTGTCATAGCTATCCTATTAAATATTTCTCCAAATGTAATTGCTTCTGCTTTAGCTAACTCTAATTGGCCTAAACAAGCTGGAGATTTAAGAAATAGCTCATATATTAATCAAAACTTAAGCCCATATTTAACTCTCTCTTGGCTATATCCAATAACTAATGGGCAATATTTATCTCCTATCGTAGATAGTTTAGGCGTAGCTTACTTCACTACAAAATCCCAACTTGTAGCTGTTAATCCAAATGGAACTTCAAAGTGGAGCTATTCATATGGTGGAGTATCTGGATCAGGAAACTATGCAACTCCACTTCTAGATGGAAAAGGGAATATTTGGGTGGAAGGATATAGCGGGAGTAAAATATTAATGTATTCGATTAAATCATCTGATGGAACACTTAATTGTACATTTGATGATAATCAATCATATAGCGATGCTAAATCGAGATCTGTGAGTATAAGTCCGGATGGGAATGTCATATATTATCCAAGGTTTGCTAATGGAAGAATGTATGCAATAAACGAAAATGACTGCTCACTAAAGTGGTACAGTAATTTTAATTCAGGATCAAGTGAGAATGAAAATATTATGCCATCAGTTGGATCTGATGGAACTATATACATAGGATATTCAAATGGAGTAAAAGCATTTAATCCATCAGATGGGTCATTAAAGTGGACATATACTTCAAAATCAAATATTAAATCAGCACCTGTACTATCTCCAGATGAAACAAGACTATACTTCTTAGCAACTAATCCTGGTAGATATTTAGTTAGTGTAAAAACATCAGATGGTAGTGAAGTTTGGAGTAACTTACTACTTTCAGGTTCTGATTACACATATTCTCAAATAGGAGTTGATGAAAATGGAACAATATATTCTGGTGTTGGACCTGCAGTTGGAACTGATACTTTCAAAGCTTTTAATCCAGATGGCAGCTTAAAGTGGTCAAATGTAAGTAATATATGGACAAGGAATTCACTTTTAATTGGAAGTAACTATTTGTATACCTTCATCTCAACTGGAGGTTGTTGTAAAAAGCTCTATTCACTAGATAGAAATTTAGGAACTGTAAAACAAACATATATTGCACCAAGATCAATGAATATTAATGATAGCGGAATGCAAGTTGCTGTTGACTCAAACTCAAATGTATACTATCCAGGTAGTGGACAACTTGCTAAACTCATACCTTGGACAATTACTGCAAGTGCAGATACTACATACTACAAATCAGGAGGAAGTATAGCCATAACTGCAAAAAGTACAATGCTTAAAAAAGATCCTGATGCATCTGAAGATAACAAAGTTGAAGCAATTCTTCCTAATAGCGAAAAAGTATTACTACAATATTCTTCTACAGATGGAAATAACCTATCTGTATGGACAGGGTCTTGGAATATTCCTCAAGATACAACAGATGGAAGTTACAGTATTAGAGTTGAAGCATCACAATTCAAAAGCATTACTGATATAGCTACTAATTTTGATACTGCAGTTACTGGATCGAATAACACAGGAATTTATTCAACTCTTTCATATAGTATAGACAACAGGAGCCCAAGTGGAAGTATTAGTATAGACAGTGGAGCTAAATATACCAACACAAGAAATGTTACATTAAATATTACAAGCATTGATAGTTTGTCAGGTGCGAAAAGCATGATGATTAGTGAGGATAATACATTCTCATCTTCTACTTGGGAAGCAATTTCAACATCAAAACAAATTACACTAACAGAACCTGAAGGTATTAAAAATGTATATCTCAAACTTATAGACAATTCTTCCAATATATCTGAAACATATTCAGCATCAATATTTTTGGATAGTATTCCACCTACTGCATTAAAGATTACAAAAATAGGGGAATTAAAAGTGACAAGTGATGCAAGTCCACTTTCTTACTATTACCTAGGAGAGAAGGCTAATATCTCTGGAACTGGTGAATCAGGGAATATTGCAACATTTGTATTTAGTGGAAAATCATATACAAATACAATAGGTAATGATGGAGTATTTTCACTAGACCTTGGAAATACAAGTCTTCCAGATGCAAAGAATGAAATAGAATATTACCAAACTGATTTAACAGGTAATGTATCCCCAAAGAAAATATTAATTCTAATTACAGGATGTAGTACTAATTTCCCAGTAAACCTACAAGATAAATATTGTCCAAGTGTAATTGATACTACTACTATAGAATCTCTTAGTTCTGCTTCAGTAGAATCAACAAATTCAATTGAAATATTAACTAGCAACATATCTGAAACTAGCATATCAAGTATAAATAGCTTATCAACAAATTCTAATTTAGTTCAGATTACTATTACAGTACTCGATGACAATGGAAATCCAGTTGCAAATGCTCTAGTAGTATTACACTCAAACCCTATTGAAGCATATACAAACAAAGAAGGGATAGCTACATTTAGTAATGTAGTAAAAGGGGAACATACTGTGAATATTAGTTATGGAAATTACTATAGAGAAGAGAAGTTAACAATACCAACAGTTCCCAATTTAAAGGGAGTAAGTATAGTTGCTAATCCTACTGAAATGAAGATAACGGAAACTCAAATAGAAAAAGTTCCAACTGTAGTTAGTTCACCAAGTATTCGAGTAGTAATATTAGCGGTATGTACATTTGTAATTCTCATTGTAATTACCTTGTATAGTATATTTAAAAGAAAATACAGTGCAAAGAGTTAGTTTACAAAAAAGAATAAATATTTTGAATTTACTTTGTGCAACAATACTAATTTTGTTTTGTAGCTTTTTTGTATTTAAGGTTTCTGTAAATGCAGCTTCAATTAGTAATATATATACATTTCCTCAAACATTAAAAGTATCTGAAACAGGTACATGGAGAGTCCAATTTACCACAGCTTCAGTATTACCCAAAGATGGGAAGGTTAAAATTACTTTTCCAGCAGGATTTAATGTATCAAATGCTACTTTTATAAATACTCTTTACACAGGAGCAACAACAATTAACGGAGGATTTTCTTTAAGTGTAACCGATCAAATAGTTACAATAACAAGAGATAATACTGGAACAGCTACAAATGCAGGGAATTTAAGTATTAAACTTTCTGGAATTACAAATCCATCAATTGAAACTGATGTACTACTAAGTGTTGAAACTCTTAGTAGTATAAATGCCACCATTGATACAGCTGCCATCTCGATTGATTATGTAGGAGTTTCTACTGAAGTTGAAAATACAACTTCTTCATGGCCTGTAATTGGGCATGATAGTAGAAAAAGTAATACAACAAATATTAAAGTACCAGAATATCCAACTATAGAAAAATCAATAAGTATTGGGAGTTCGGCAACACAAAGTGTAACACTAGATAACGAAGGGAATAACACAATTGGATATGTGTATAACGTAAAAAGTATAGATAGTTCAGGTAACCAAAGATGGTCAGTAAACGCCCCATTATCAGCAGGTGGATCATATGGTATAGCCATTACAGCTCCTGATAACTCAACGTATTCAGTACACATGGCATCAGATTGGCAAAGATTACAACTTACTGGAATAAATCCTAATGGTACATTAAAGTGGACATATGCAGATATTGGTGGAGGGAATTCATCTGGTGGATGGAATCTCGGACTATTTGGTGGGGAAAAAGGATATCTTTATGTACAAACTCATGGAAATGGAGGAGGACTTGAAATATTTTCAGTTACAACAGGAAAAAGAGTAGCAAGATATACCTATCATTCATGGTGGGCAGGAAGTGTAAGTACTGTTGCAAGATATCAAGATAATCTTTTTCTAAACTATTCACTTTCAAATGATATCCAAGCAATTAAAATAGATGGAACATTAGTTTGGAGTAATTCAACTAGTTACTTTACTAACTATGGTGCTACTTGTAATGATGTAACAGTAAATGAAGATGGTACTAAGGTATACCTCGGTACTATTTCTGGAAGCAAGGTGTATGCAATTAATGCTTTAACTGGAGCAAAGAATTGGGAATTTGCTGCAGATAATGGAGGAGTAATTAGAATTGCTCCTGCAATATATGACAACAAGATATATTTTATGGATGGAAATGGTATAGAGTATGCACTTCAAGATAATGGACCAAGCTATACAGTTCTTTGGAGAAGAGATACTCTAGCAGCTTCAGCTGCATGGTTTAGACATTCAACAATATTATCATCAGCAAGTAAACTACTATTTACTCAAAATTCTCAAAAAAGTTTTGCAATTAATTCAGAAACAGGAGCAGTTAAATGGACTTTGGGATATAGGGACCAGGACCTATTTAATCCTACAGTTGATACAAGTGGAAGAATCCGAATTCCAACTAATGTAGCAGGAACTACATATATCTCATATATCAAAAACTGGACGATTCAATCCCTATCTCCCATTTTTATAGGTAATCTCAGACAATTACAAATATCTGCTAAATCCTCAATGTTAAAAAGAGATCCTTTTGCTACAACTGACAACATAGTTCAAGCTGTTATGAATAACGGCGATAAAGTAGAACTTACATATGATTCAACTGATAATGAAAACAACACAATATGGAAAGGTACATGGAATGTTCCAGTAAATGTAGCTGATGACTCATATTCGGGAACTATTGAAGCTTCTGCATATAAGGTGGGAACAGATATATCTACTTCATTTAATACTTATCCAACTGGTTTTACCTCAACAGGAATTACGTCATCAGTAGAATATACAATTGAAACAACTCTTCCAGATGGATCAGTAACAATAAACAATAACGCTACATACACTAATATTCCAAATGTTAACTTAACTCTTACAGGTTCGGATACTCCATCTGGATTATCTTCAATGATGGTTTCAGAAGATAACACATTTGCATCTTCAGTTTGGGAATTATTCACATCTACAAAATCAATAACTCTTTCAAGTGGTGATGGAATAAAGACAATTTACTTTAAACTTTTAGATAATGCTGGGAATGTATCTACTACATATTCTGATTCCATTATCCTAGATACTATTAATCCTAATCCTTTGAATATATCTAAAATTGGAGGTATTAATATTTCGAATGATACTGGATCATTAAGTTACTACTATCTAGGAACTAAAGTAGTATTAACAGGTACCGGAGAGTCTAACAACACCGCTTACTTTGTATTTAAGGGTAAAACTTATCAGACTAATGTTAACCAAGATACTTCATTTAATATTGATTTAGGTATTTCACTTCCAGATGGTATTAACAAGATTGAATACTATCAAAAAGATTCTAGTGGATTAATATCATCATCAAGAATACTTACATTAGTAACAGGATGCGAATCAAATTTCCCACAAAACTTAAAAGATAAGTATTGTCCTATTGTCATTCAAACATCTTCAGAAGCTTCAACTACTACTTCTTCAATTGAATCTACAACTAGTAGTAGTACAGAATCAATGTCTTCGCTATCAAGTTCTTTATCAAGCTTAGGATCAATGAGTTCAACAAGCTCAAGTCTACCAAATGTAGTAACAGTGATAGTAAAAGTAGAGGATGATAATGGTAACCCAGTATTTAATGCATTAGTAGTACTACATTCAACACCTAAAGAGGCATATACGAATAGAGAAGGGATAGCTACATTTACTAATGTAGAAAAGGGAGATCATAAGGTAAATATTAGTTATGGAAACTATTCAAAAGAACAATCCTTAGTTGTACCAACTAATCCAAGTTTGAAAATGGTAGAAGTAGTAGCAACCCCAACTGATCTAACAGTTAATCCTGTACTCATAATACCTACAAATACTGTTACAAAAGATAACTCAACTCCAATAAACATATTTGTAGTGTTTGCACTCCTCTTTATAGGATTAGTTACATTTGTGTATGTGGTAATAAAAAGAAGACAAAAGGCAGTTACTAATAGCCTTAGCTAATATGATTTAATAGTTAATTGGTGATATAATTCTTACATCTAGTTATTAATATATATTTATGGAATTCGCAGTTATAGTAATATGTGTAGTCCTATTCATAGGCATCGTCATACTTGCTAGTTCTTTCTTTACAGTTAAGCAACAAACAGTTGCTATTGTTGAAAGATTTGGAAAGTTTGTTAGAGTTGCATCATCAGGACTTAACTTAAAAATACCTTTAATTGATAATATTCGAGGATATGTATCACTTCGAGTCCAACAACTTGATGTAAGAGCAGAAACAAAGACATTAGATAATGTATTTGTTCATGTTGTAGTCTCAGTTCAATATTATGCACTTCCTGACAAAGTATATGATGCATTCTACAGACTTAATGATCCATCTATTCAAATAAACTCATATGTATTTGATGTCATTAGATCTCGTGTTCCAAAGATAAATCTTGATGACCTATTCGAAAAGAAAGATGAGATTGCATTTGCTGTAAAGAATGAATTAAACGAAACAATGAAGAATTTTGGATTTGAGATTCTTAATGCACTTGTTACCGACATTGAACCAGATGCTAAAGTTAAGGAATCTATGAATGAGATTAACTCAGCTCAAAGGTTAAGAATTGCAGCTAATGAAAAAGGTGAAGCAGAAAAAATACTTAAAGTTAAATCTGCTGAAGCTGAAGCAATGTCAAAAGCACTTCAAGGTAAAGGTATTGCTGATCAAAGAAAAGCAATTGTTGAAGGACTTAGAGAGTCAGTTGATGAGTTTCAAAAAAGTATTGAAGGATCAACTCCTCAAGATGTTATGAACTTAGTACTTTTAACTCAGTACTTTGATACTTTGAAAGAAATAGGGCAGTCATCACATACAAATACTATTCTTCTTCCACATTCTCCATCAGGTATGGCAGATATTGCTTCTCAAATTAGAGATGCAATGATAGTAAGTGGGGAAGTAAGTAAGAAAAGAGACGTAGCATAAAGTTCCATTCTTAAGTTAAAACATTAAACACCTCTGGCTAAGCAGGGGTGTGTTTTTTTCTTTAAGGTATGATATATTACTTTTGAAAGCACACAGTTTATTTACTTATTACATGACAGTAATGAAAACTTTCAAAGCTTTCACAATAGTGGAACTACTAGTTGTGATGGCAGTCATCGGGATACTTTTGGCTTTAGCAGTATTTGGTATTCAAGCACTTCAAAAGAGTCAAAGAGAAACTCAAAGAGCACAGGATTTGAAAAATATTCAAGGGGAGCTTGAATCATACTATTCAAAGTATAGAAGATACCCAGTAAGTTCAGATATAGGAGAACTATGGAAAACGGACACTGATTTCACATTAAGTAACAATCTACTTGGTAAATTATTTTCTACAATTCCAATACAATCTCTTACACCTACAATTCGTCCTAGTGTGTATAATTCGGGAGTTTGTGATACTAACGTAGCAACAGCAGATTCATGGACAGTAGGTTATGGCACAGAAGTTGGTGTTCAAAGTCCGCAAGAATATTCACTTTTCGCATGTACAGAGAATGGGAAAAGTGATAACTTGGGAAGTAAGTATGATGGAACAGTCAGTGATTAATAAAGAAAACTATCGATATCCCTTTGGAATTTAAGATGATTCCTGTATAATAGCTTAGTTTAATATATTTATATAAAGTCATGGGTGCATTACCAAAAAGAAAGAATTCGAAAGCTAGAAGCTTAAAAAGAAGATCTATGGATAGACTTAAGAAGCCTCAATTAGCAGTAGAATCCGTAAGTAAAAAATCAACACTTCCTCATAGAGTAAGTCCATTTAGTGGAATATATCGAGGTAAAAAGATAATAGAAGTTAAATAGATATTTTCTATCTCTTAGGAAACTAATTAATTGTGAAAAAATACACTGACCCTAGGCATAGCGCTAGAATTCTAGCAGTTGAGCAAATATATCAAAACATGTATCCTGATTTAATACATATCAGTATGGACGATATGAGCGAGATGAGTGATATTACAAGATATGATGAAGCTCTCTTTGAAAAACTTACCACAAACTTTAAAGAATACGAGACAACAATATCTGAAACAATAGGTAAAATTGCAATTGAAAGACCACTTGATCAAATATCCAAAACTTCCCTAATTATTATGCAAATGGCAATACTTGAGCATAACATATTGAAAATAACTCCAAGAAAAGTAGTCATAGATGAATCTATCGAACTTGCTAAAGAATTTGGAAGTGACTCTGATGCCTCATTTGTAAATGGTGTACTAGACAAAGCACTAGAGAATAAGGTTTCTTCAATTGTTGAAGTGAAAAAAGATATAACCGATAAAACAAATGAGTAAAAATATAACTAGTGATGAAAAAGAAAAGTTTGAAGAATTAGAAAAGATATTAGGAGTTAAGTTTAATGATACCGTTCTTTTAAAATCTGCATTAATTCATAGATCATTCTTAAATGAAGTTAAAAACACTGAATTTGAAAATAACGAAAGATTAGAGTTTTTAGGAGATGCAGTTCTTGAACTACTTACATCTGATTTCCTATTTAAAAAGCTTCCAGATAGACTCGAGGGTGATTTAACAAGTTTTAGAGCAGCACTTGTTAAAACAGACTCCCTTGCAGAAATTAGTACTAAATTAGGTATAGGGAAGTACATATATATGAGTAGGGGAGAAGAAACCACAGGAGGAAGAAATAGAACCTATGTATTAGCGAATACATTCGAAGCAATTCTAGGAGCTATATATCTTGATAGTGGCTTAGAAACTGTTAATTCATTCTTGTTAAGAGAACTTTATGGTAAAACTGATGCAATAGTGGCTTCTAGATCGGATATAGATCCAAAATCTAGACTTCAAGAAATATCACAACTTACATTCAAATCTACTCCATATTATGAGCTCAAAGATGAAGAAGGACCAGACCATAGCAAGGTCTTTACAATGTGTGTTAAGATAGACAATAAGGTATATGGAAGTGGAAAAGGCAAAAGTAAACAAGATGCAGAGCAAAGTGCGGCACTAGAGGCACTAAAAGTGCTACAAAAGCCATAATTGCTATGATATAATCGGGAGAGTCAGTGATTTTAATTTATTATTTGTATATAATGCTTAAGTTTAAATTGATGAGATTTGGAAAGAAAAGAGAACCTCATTATAGAATTGTTGTTAATGAAGCTCGAGATAAAAGACAAGGGGAATATGTTGATCTAGTAGGAACATACGATCCACTAGAAAAACCTGCAGTTGTTAAATTAGAGAAAGATAAAATTAAAGACTGGATATCTAAAGGTGTAAAACCTACAGAAACAGTACACGATCTATTTGCAAAAGAAGGTCTACTTGATGCAAGAAAAAGAGTTAGAGTTGAAAGAAAATCCAAAGCAGAAATAAAGGCATCAAAGAAAAAATAGTATAGAATATTATTAATATTTTGTATTTTATTTATTACTTTATATATATATAATTTATTTTTAACTTTATTTCGATGAAAGAGTTATTAGAGTACATCGCTAGATCAGTAACAAAATTTCCTGATGATGTTAAAGTAGAGGAAGTTGCTGATGGCACTAATATAACTCTTAACCTCACCCTAAATAATGAGGACAAGCCCTTAATAATAGGAAAACTTGGTAGAAATATAAAGGCAATAAGAGACACAGTTGCACTAATTGCTGTTAGAGAAGGGAAGAGAGTATATATAAAAGTGCTAGATTAGAGGAAAGCAATTAAGTAATTTAAAGGAACTAATTAAAAAATTAGTTCCTTTTTTTTATTTCGAATATCTGTCTCTCAAATATTTAATAACAGTTTCATTAGGAACTGCAGAAATTGGAATTTGTGTAAAAGCAGTTTCATTACTTAAAAAGTCTTCTGAAAAAGCATATTTTGAAAATGTAATATCCATTGTCCATGTTTGATCACTTGTAGTAATTTCTGCAGGTGCAATTGAACCTGACGATTTCAAATTCATAGTCGTAATTATATATAGATCATTTACTTTATAGAAATCAGCAAAGAATTTCTGAATATCTGAAAACTTTCCTTCAATCTTCGCTGATGTTGGAGCAACACGTAAACTATTTTCAGTTAAGCTAATAGGATTACCTTTTGCATCAACTGTAGCTAATTTGGAACTTTTAGTAGTTGTTGTTCCATCAGAAATCTTTTCAAGTTGTTCTCCAATTGACATATCTTTTAAATACAAATTATATTCTTTCGTTTTGTTTTGAATAAATTCTTGAAGACCTACAATTTTAGTTTTTTCTGAGGGTACTATCTCATCAATAGTTGCTAAATCACTAATCGTAGTTGCATCTCTTTCTTTAAGAACATTAAGTTTTTTTAATGTATCATCATTTGTTTTCTTTGTGGCTTGTAGTTTCTCTAATTGTTTATAGTTATCAGAAATACTATTAACAGTATGAAATATACTTATTACAGCGATACCCAAGAAAAGTAACACACTTATTAATGGAATAGAGTATTGTTTAACTACAGAAAGAAAATCTTTCTTTTTAGAGTTTTTTATACTTCCTGATACTTCATCAGCAGTTTTTAAATCTCTATCAGCTAACTCCATAGGTTAAAGTGTTACGTAATAAAAAGTAACTGCAAAACTAACAACATCTGATTCCTTGTTATATGAAATAGATTTTAAATTAACATTTTTAAGTTCTGCATTTTCTTCAAACTTTTTAATAACTCTAGATAACTCAAGATATGTTCTTGACTTACCGCTAAAACTAAACTGTCCATCTGATTTTCTAGTATATCCATCTATACTTAATATTTCGCTATATGTAGAAAGGTTTTTCCTAATCTGATCAAACACCTTATTTGGATCAACATCTCTCTCAATAATTGGCTTTAAGATATCAATTTTCTTTACAAGTTGTCCATTGTTCTTTTTAAAAACAGTCATATCATTTTCCATTGTCTTTTGTGTTTCTATATTCACTTTTTCAATCTTTACATTATTTGCAACAGCTCCATTAGCAACAACAAGTCCTATCCAAACTACACAAGCAAGAATTGGAAGAAAAGCAGAATAGATTGAGGAAAATTCAATATTCCTAGCATCCTTCATTTCACCTTGAGTTTTTTTTGTTAGTAAATTAACAAAATTCTTTGGCAATTATTCCTTTTTTAAAGCTAATCCTGTTGATACAGTGAATCCTACATCAGATAATTGAGCCATATCTTTTTTAAGCTTATCATCAATTTTAAAATCTTGAAATGGTTTAGCAAGTTCACAATCAATGTTATATATCTTGCTTAGATATTTTGCCAAACCAGGAAGTTTTCCACCATCTCCAACAATATATATTTTCTGTGGAACCATGTTTACAAATCTTGTTTTGAAAAAATCCATAGTCTTAGTTATTTCAATAGCGATAATCTGAATGATAGGGTAGAGTGACTTTGCTATCTTTCCATCTGCTTTAGTCTCATCTAATCCATACACTCTTTTGTATTGCTCCGCTTGAGGTGTTGTAAGTCCAAAATCAACTGCAATAGCTCTAGTGAAAGCATCAGAACCAGTTCCTAAACTCTGGGAGAATAACAGACTCTCTCCTTTAATAACGCTAAGGTCAGTACCATTTGCTCCAAAGTCTAATACAATTGCAGCTTTTGTTTTATCAAAATTCTTCTGAGATGAAATAGATCTAGTTGTTGCAATAGCTTCAGTTTCAAGTGCTAATCCTTCTAGACCTGAAAGTTTTAATATCTCCATATATCTTTCAACAAGACTTTTAGGAGCTGCAACAATCAACACATCTATTAATACTTTTCCATTTTGTGTTCGCTCCCCAACAACCATATGGTCAATATTTGTTTCTTCAGGAGGAATTGGAATATATTTCTTAGCTTCGTAAAGAATTGCTTCAGCAAGTTTATCATCTGAAACTTTAGGAAAACCGGGGACAAGTCTTGTAAAAATTGCACCTTCTGGAAGAGCAACCACTACACTCTTGGTTTTAATACCAGATGCAATAACTGCTTTTTTAATATTCTCAGCTAATTGTTTTTTATGTTCTGTATTTTCAGAACCTGTTACTCCAAATGGAGTTTCGTAACTTCCAAGAGCAACAAGTACTGGAGTATCTCCCTCCCATCTTGTTTGACATACTTTAATTGTATGATTCCCTATATCCAGTCCGAAGAATTCAGGCAGTTTCATATTATTTATTAATTAGATTTAATTTTATATATTCCAGTATACTATCTTAATATTACAAAGTACTAATTACTACTAAAATTTCTAGCAGAAACTATTGTTTGTTTGATAACATTTTTTACAATCGATTCTCCTTCACTTTGTCCTGGTAATGATTTTGCAACTAGTTTAATAAGGACAGTTAATTGTCCATCTTGATTAATTGGATCAGAAAGAATTGTAAACACCTTATTCTTACTCGTAGCGTCACCACTTGCATCTAGTGTAAATAGAATTCCATCAGAACTTGTATATATTAGTACGGGATCAACTGCTGGATCATTTGAAATAATGTATTTTTTTGCAACATATCCGTCAGCAGCTGAATAATCTCCAGTAGCTTCTTCAAAATTCCATTTGTAGTTTCTATTTCCAGTACTAAAAGTACAGCTATTACTTGCTTGACCTGATCCAGAATTTAAATTAACACCATCACATTCTATTAAACTATCTGCATTTCTAATATCTTTTTTTATCTGAGCTAGAACAATCGCAGATTCTTCTCTTACAAATGTCCTCTCTTTATTAATAATATTTATTCTCATAACCTCAACAAATACATTTGAAATCATAGTAAGTAGGATAATCATAATTCCAAGTGTTATCAAAAGTTCTAAAAGGCTTGTAGCCCTATTTATGAGTATTGTTTTGATATATTTTTTAATTATTACTTTTATGTTCATATGCCAAAAGAAGGCCCTGCAATAAAATTACCAACTCTCATTCCATCAATAGTCTCCTTGTATGTAACATTATTTGCTTTTTCTGCAATTACTTTAACCGTGTATACATATCTATTATCCAATGTATTTTCGTTAAGTTTACTAATCATTGCTACTACACATATGACATTAGTAGTTATTGCAATTGAATTTGAATCAGAATACTTAACTTGAAGTGCTGTATTTTCTCTGCAAGAATCCAGATCCAACGAATCTAGAGTAAAACCTAGATCATCTATTTGGATTAATTGATTTCTTGCATCAGCATTTGAATAATCTAAACGAAAGAATTTTGTAGCTGTAGTAGTTGTTAATCCTGCTACATCTCCAATAGTTGTAATATCACTTTGAGATCGAAGTAAATCATTAACTTCAATCATGCTTTGATTAGCTGTATCTTCTATTTCATTATCTTTAGCAATATTTAATCCCCAAGCAGATAAAGATATGAAAGTAGTGAGAATTATTGAACTAAATACTAGTGCAATAATTATTTCAATAATACTAAATCCATTATTTTTTCTTAATTGTTTGATTAATTGCATTTGTTTCAATATATACAGTTCTTGATGTAAGTGAATCTTGGTTTGTAATTAAATATTTACACATTGCTTTATCTGGTGTGGATAGACTGACGTTTGAATAGCTAAGGAATTGTTGATCAGAACCAGTTTGTTTTACATAGATCTCACCTGTACCTGTAAGAAACCCAACAGCTTCACATCCTAAACCATCTGAAATTTGATTTGATATATTTACTCCTGAAATATCAGTCTCAAATACATTATCATCAATAGTTGTGCAATTACTATCAAGACTAATAGAAGCAACCTTTTGATTTGTTTGTAAATTACAATACATAAGCTTAACTGTTCCTTCAGTACTACCAAGTGATATCGTAAACATAGTAGGAACTTCAGGAGTATTTGTATCTGTATTCATATATGTCACATTATTAATTGCATAGGATCTTGCAAGTTGAAGTGCATCATAAAGACCTTGAGTTGCAGCATTTACTTGTAAACTTTCCCTTAAAGAGATAAGTCCAACAGTAGACATAACAAGAAGCATCGAGATTATGGCAAGACTAATAGTAAGTTCAAGCAAACTATATGCTTTTTGGGCAGAAAAAAGCTTTATCATATGGGTATAATCTAATATAAATCGGGATTTTTTACAATCATTCTTACCAAAAGAAAAATATTTTATCCCAAACTAACTGTCCCCATATGAGTCCACATAGTAAACCTATTGATAAGAAGGGGATAAATGGAAGTGCTAATCCTTTTATTTTCTTTTTGAAAATTATGGCTGCAATGAAAATCGCCACAAAGAAAATTAATCCCATGACACAGGTTGGCAGTCCAAAGAAATATGCGCTCGGC
>JBAXKR010000009.1:0-15844 GCA_037135235.1 bacterium
ATCTATTATTATGAGCAATATATTACTTCTCATAAGCTTATTACTTGCTTCTGTTTGACTATATGTCTTAGGTTCAAATCTATTTATTGCAATTACATTTGGAATTGAGCTATATATTAAGAAAATAATTAATATCACTACCAAAACAAGCACAGCAACCCTAATTATTTTAGTAACAAGTTTTGATTTAGTATGTACGATTTCTTTATCAGACTTAATCCTCGCAACACTGCTTCTTTTACTAGCAAATCTCTTTAGTTTTAAAAATGGATTTGAAAAAGTCATAGTTAAAGAAAAATAGAGTTAAATTCTTCTGGTTTTTCAGAAACAAGTACAATATTATCTCCATTCATAAGCTTAAGCTCAATCTTATTAGCATGAAGCATAAGTCTTGGATATTTATCTCCAGTATATATATTGTCACCAACAATAGGATAGCCTAATGACTTTAGATGAATTCTGATTTGATGGGTTCTCCCAGTTACTGGATGAGCTTCAAGTAATGAATACTTTAAATTTCCTTTTACGAAATTAAATTCTGTTAATGAATATCTTCCATTAGGATCACTAACCACTTGAAACTGCATCTTTTTTCTATCATGAGAACTTCTTTTTATATACCCCTCTACTTTAAATTTACCATTGCTATCAAGTACTTTATGAACACTTGCACTTACTACACATAGATATGTTTTTTTAATCTCTCTTTTTTCAAAAAGAGAAGAATAGTAGTTTAATGCATTTTCATTTTTAGCAATCATTAATAGCCCTGATGTATCTTTGTCAATTCTATGAATTAATCCAAATCTTGAATTACTCATAAATGACCCCTTAAATAGACTTGCAAGAGCATTTACAACAGTACCTGTGTGGTTTCCTGCACCTGGATGAACTACAAGTCCACAAGGTTTATTGATTACAAATAGATTTTCATCTTCATAAATCTTCTCTAGTGGGATTACTTCAGGAATAATATCTTGATCCCCTTCCAACATGTTATTTGAATTAAACACAGCTTCATCATATTTTAATTCATCTTTAGCTTTTAGTTTATATGATGAATTCTGATTTACATCATTGACTAACACAATACCTGATTTAATTATTTTTTGAATATGAGCCCTACTTAGCTCTGGGAACAGTGTTTTTAGGTAATGATCAAGTCTCTCACCTGATAGAGTGTGATCAATTTGAGTTACCATTTGTAGGAGATGATTTAAATATTTTTCGAATTCTTTCTAATAGCGTATCTTCTAATTGAACTTTACTTTGGTCCATTTTATTAGCTGATTTATATGACAAGTTATATCCCTTTGATTCCCTTACTCCAAACCTTCTAATTATCTGAACTCTCTCTTTTACTAAGTCTATATCAGACTTTGACCTATCCTTTCTTGTAATTTGAAGTTCCGCGGTATATTTAAATAAAAGTAATAATCCCCATATAGTCCAAATCAAGGCAAAAGCTAACACTATATTAGTATCCAATGTTTTAATAAGGTTAAGCTCAAGTGCCATCATAGCTAGCATAAGGATAAAACTTAGTCTAAATGTTAACTTTGCTGATTCTTTTTTAGTAAAGGCCAGAAAAAATGTCACTCCAAGCATTATTATTATTGCCGCAATATTAATTACGTTTATATCATTAAAGTTGTTATTTAGAAGTCTATACGATAATAGTCCAAACATTAAAACTATTGATATCTTGATTGAAAGAAGAAATTCAGTATCAAAAACCTTACCAAATCTGAATTTTGACATGATTAAAGAATATACCCAAGGTACTAAGATAGAAGCAAATAGGAAATATCCATAGTCTAAAAATCTAAAAATGATCCATGGAAAATTTTGAAATAACAAGTATGAAATATCTCCAGTTTCTAAGTTTTCATACCTAGTTATAGGGGAAAGACTCCAAATACTAGTTGGCTGATAAGCTCCATAATAGGCAATTAGATTAAATAGTCTTGAAATAATTAAAAAGACAAATATTAGTAATGCAAGCTTATCAAAATCACTGTATAGATCTTTTGTTTCTTTTTTTCTACCCCTAAACCAAATTATATAAAAGCAACTAATTAAAGCTAATATAAAGATAAAATATGTAGATCTTATTATTTCTAGCATTTATTTTTCTACACAAATAAGTTTATTACTATCAGTACAAACTTCATTAAAAACCTTTATAACGTCTTCCTTTGTAATACTATTATATATATTAACAAATTCTTGAGTAGTTTTGATAATTCCAGTTTTTAAGAACTCATACCCAAAGAATCCAGCAAAATCATCAACTGATTCAAGATCTTTTTTCATTGAACTTTCAATCATTGTCTTTACCCTTTCCAAATCTTCATTCGTAAAGTTACCTGATTTAATTTCCTCAACACATGAGTTAATTACCTTTATTGCTTCTTCTACCCTATCTTTGCTAACTCCAGCTGAAATAGAATAGAAACCAACTCCACTTAATGCTGACATCGAAGACCCTTGATAGTATGACATACCTCGTTTTTCCCTAAGCTCAGTAAAGAGTTTACTCGTAAAACCAACACCTAAAAGTGTATTCCCTACATAATATGCATATTTTCTAGAATCATCGTAACTTAAACCCATTCCACCAATTAAAATATGTGATTGTTCTAATTTTTTATCTTTAATAATTTTTTCATTAATCATTTTGAATGAATCAGTAAAAGTATCTGATTTTGTACTAAGGTCTTCTTTTACCCAACTAAATTCCTTATTAAGTATTGAAACAGACTCATCCATATCAAATTTACCACTTAATACTATTAGCATTTGATTACTAATATAGTTTTTTGAGACAAAACTAACCAAATCATCTCGATGAATACTATTTACAGATTCAATAAATCCAGTAGGAGAAACACGAAGTGGAGTATCTTTATATAGCGTAGGTAAAAATACATTATCAAATAAATCAGATTGAGGATCATCATTGTACATCTTTATTTCCTCAATTATTACATTCCTTTCTTTTTCCATTTCAGAAGCATCAAATAGAGAATTTTCTAGAACATCAGATAGAATTCTGACTCCTTCAGTCAATTTTTCACTTGGGATTTTAATATAGTAACCGGTATTTTCAAAACTAGTATGAGCATTTGTATCTCCACCTATTTTTTCAATCTCTTTAGCAAGTGTAATAGAATCTTGGTAAGTTTTAGTTCCTTTAAATAGCATATGTTCAACAAAGTGAGACAAGCCCTCTTTACCTTGTGGATCATTTCTTGAACCTACCTTAATAAATACATTGATACTTACACCATATGAGTCAGGAAGGTTAATAAGTAGCACAGGCATATTATTTTTCAATAATTTTGTTTGTTTTATTTGCATTTTTTGAGATAAATTGTGAATTAGTGCCTTCTATTTCTATTCTTCTTTTTTTTCTTTGACTTTGCAAGCTTTTCTGAGGATGCTTGAGTATTTTCTTCTGGAAGTATTACTTCAGTAGGTTTAGTTACTTTTAATGGAAATAATTTTGCCTTTAAGCTTACTATTTTTAAACCAACTCCTTTAAAGATTGGCTTTCTTGGTTTCTTTTCAGTTTTATTCTCAATCTTTTTCTCCTTTTTGATTCTTTTCTTGAAAATCTTGATATTGAAAAAAAAGTTTCTTGCTTTTTCACCTAACTTAACTTTTTTATTCTCAACAATTGCATCTGTATTTGCAAGAGGTAATTGTTCAACTTCTTTTAACTCTTTGCTTTCGTTTTCATTTTTCAAAGTAACAACTTGTTCAACTTTTATACCCTCTTCTTTAATTACTTCAACATTTTCTGCTAATTTTTTCTGTTCTATGATTTCTTCAGAAAGTGGAAGTCCTTCCATACTATCTACAGTAAATTCTATTTTAGGCTTATCTCCATCTATACCAGGAGTGAAGTTTAAAGCAAAATGCATAGTAAAAGAATTTTTACTGTCAATTACAGATTTTTCTAATTCAATTGGCAAGTTTTGCTTAAATGGTGAGGTAGCATTAGCAATAAGGGAGATTTCTTCTCTTGTATGTTCAGGTCTTAATATTACATAAATGATTAGTGCTGGAATATTAAATATCAAAGTAAATAGTGTGATAAGCATAGCAACTATGAATTTAGTGTATCTACTTCTTGCATCAATAAACACCCACAAACAAATTGTAAGCCAAAAGGCTATCAAAAATACTAGGACAACTTTAAATATCATATCCCAATTACTATTTTGATTGTTTATTATAAAATTGTTTAATACTCCCCAAAAATCTTGTTTCATATTTATGCCTTAGTTATATAGTGTCCATCTTCAGTACTAATTTTTACTTTATCACCTGTTTTAATAAAGAGAGGAACTTGAATCTTAAATCCAGTTTCAGTTACAGCTTCTTTCATAGCACCAGTTGCAGTATCACCTGCAGTTGCCATTTCAGACTCTGTAATAAATAAATCTACATTACTTGATAATTCGAAATTAACAGGTTTTTCATCCAACCAAAGTACTTGAACTTCAGTGGACTCAAGAAGGAAATTAGATTCCCACTTTGAATCTTTTAAATCAAAACTAAACTGAGAATAATCAATACTATCCATAAAATATAGCTTGGAATCATCTTTGTATAGATATTGAGCATTTTTTCTAGCAATATCAGCAATTTCTAAATTATCACCTGAGGTAAATGTTTTTTCTGTTGTAGTTCCGTTAACAATATCTTTAACCTTTACTTTTACAGTAGCATGGCCTCTTCCTCGTTTATTATGTTCATACTTTAATACTGTGTATGTTTTGCCTTCTAAGTTGAAGACTGTACCATTTCTCAATTCTGTGGGGCTTGCAAAATTTGCCATGGTTAAAATATATATAAATAAAATAGAAAAACTTAAGATTCGCCATTATACCCCCTCATATGGGCTTCATTCAATGGGAATCACGATAAAAATGGGGTAAAAAACAGATATTACAAATTTATTAATATATTTATCTGCCGAGAGAGGGAATCGAACCCTCACAGTATTACTACCGCGGGATTTTGAGTCCCGTGCGTCTACCAATTCCGCCATCTCGGCAGTTCAAAGAAATCCTGTAAGGATTATACAATAATATTGAAGGAGATAAATAAAAAATATTTAAACCTTTCTTTTGAATTGGCTTAGCATTAAAGGCACAATACCTTGTAAAGTAAGTTTAGAGAAGCTTTTTGAGTATACTAAAAAACTTTCTGGAATCTCAATGGTATTTCCATTATTAGCACTTAACCACTTATCTCTATTAATTAGTGATCTTAACAACTCTTTTAAACTATACTGCCCTTCTACTAATACTGGATCAATAATTGTTAAATTATGACCAATATATCTTTCAGTTTCCCATGATAGCGAAGTTGTGTATTCTGATTTTTCAGAGTTATCTGCTTTTAAATACTTCTGACTATGGCTTATTTCTATACCTTTAATATATAACTCAAAAGTTTTTCCTTCTATTTTCCAAAATGGTCTTAATACGACTAATCTTTCAGATTCAAGATTTCCCCATTTTAAAGCAATCATACTAGAAGTAATATTTACTATTTTTGTTTTTTCACTCAATATTTCACTAGACAATATTGGCTTAGGCCAATTCTTACCACTATCAACCATAGCTATTACTCTATGTAAATCGGGAGTTGATCTTTCATCAACCATTTGAGGACATAAACCTTGATTTAATACATACTCAATTCTACCTAATTTATCTGCTATCTCATTCGCATGATTAATACTTGCTTGTTCAGTGAAAAAACCTGCATGATTACCATAATGTATATTGTCTGGCATTAATTACAATTCAAAATTAATTTGTGACAAAGTATATCAATAAATTGAAAAAATACCATATATATATTGATTGGGATTAGTTTATCCTTTTACAGAATTTTGTTCTGCAGCTTGTGCAGTGTTAGCTTTCTTCTTGTTATGATTTGCAGCAGCTTTGCCAGCTTGTGACATCATAATAGCTTTCATTGATTTCCTTCTGATTTTGAGTGTTTCTTTTTGGGATTTAACAGCTTTTAAGTTTGCTGCTATTTGAGATTGCTTAGCTTGTAACTGTTTAAGTGCAGTTTTAATTTGATTTTTTAATCCATTTATTCTTTCATCCCTTTGCTCTTCCATATTCTCTTTCTGCTTCTTCAACTGCTCATACTTTTGCATATACTGCTCTTTTGTTTGCGCATCAACATCTGGGTTATTCAGAATATCAACAGTAGCTTTTAACTCTTCGTCTACTTGCTCTAAACCCTCATTGATCTGCTGAACACCTTCATCAAAAAGACAATCTTCATCCTTCATTTTTTCCTTGAGGTCTTTTTCCTGCTCGGACATTTGCTCCATAGCCTTATCAAACTCTTCTTCTTGCTTCTCAAGTTCTTTTATTTTTTTATCCATTTCGGAGATTTGCTCTTGGTAGCCCTGCTGAGAACCTCCGGTGCCTTCATCTCTACCCATGTTAGAAAAGTATTATTAGAATCCGTAAATATATTTCTCTTTAAATTCAATAAGGACTTTTTCAATCTGCTGAGTTAGATCTGGAATACAACTCATTAGAAATGCTAATAATTGATCTTGTGAAGTATTTTCTGACATAAGTTTATCAAATTGTTCTATTTGATCCTTAGCTAACATTGGCTCAAAATAATCAACTAACTTCTCACCAAATTCATCATAAAGTCTCTCAGCTTCTTTTTGTACAAATACAGGATCAACAGTTGTATCCTTATTCTTCTCTTGTACAGTTTGAATCATAAAGTTTAATACATTTGGATCTCGTGGAATTACTTCACTACCATCGCTCATAGTTTGAGGACCAACAGTTTGCTCAGTAGGTTGCATTTGATCCATTTGAACTGGCTCAGCATTTACTGGTTCAGTTGGAAATTGAGTACCATTCATTGGAGTTTCCAAAGGCATGAGATTTGGTTCAGTTACAGGATAATTTGTTGCAACTTGATTAACATTTTGATCTTCACCTGGAAGTGCTACTGGAGATGCTAAACTTGGATCAACTGTAGTATTCGTACTTTGATTATTATCTCCCATTTGTTGCCAATCATTCGAAGTATTTTGATTGCTTTGTGTTGCATCATTTGGATTCATCTAAATTTATTCTAATAATTAAGCAAGTCTCATTAAATCGTAGTTTTTTTAATAAAATATGTCAAATTATTAAATGGGAATTTGCTTTTAATGTTGCTTGTCTAATTCTCTGTATCTAGCTTGTTCTTTTACAAAGAATAAATCTATTGTACCAGTAGGACCGTTTCGATGTTTTGCGAGTATTAGTTCAGCAACCCCTTTATTCTCTGTTTGTTGGTTATACATTTCTTCTCTATGTAAAAACATTACAATATCAGCATCTTGTTCAATAGAACCTGATTCTCTTAGATCTGATAATTGAGGTCTCCTATCATTTCTTGCTTCTACTGCTCTACTTAACTGAGATAATGCAATTACTGGCACATCAAGTTCTCTAGCTATATTCTTTAATTGTCTAGAAATATCTGAAACTTCTTGCACTCTATTTTCTTTATTATTCCCTGTAATTAATTGAAGATAATCAATAAATATTATATCTAGTCCTTTTTCCATCTTTAGTCTTCTTGCTTTTGTCCTTATTTCAGTTATTGAAGCACCTGGAGTATCATCAATATACAGGTTTGATTCAGAAAGAATACCTAATGCATCTGGAAGAACTTCAAATTGCTTATCTGTTAAATGCCCCATTCTAAGATCCCAAAGATTAGCACCTGTTTGCATAGACAATAGCCTATACATAAGTTGCATGTTTGACATTTCAAGCGAGAAGAATCCTACATTTGCCTTTCCTTTAACGGCAGCATGCCTTGCTACATCTAGTGCAAGAGAAGTCTTTCCAACAGATGGGCGAGCTCCAAGAATTATCAAATCTGATTTTTGAAAACCACCTATAAGGTTGTCTAATTTGGTAAATCCAGTTTTAACCCCAGAAACTTTATCCTTACTTTTATCAATATCTTCAACATTTTCATACGCCTCTTCTAAAAGCTTTGATACATGAACAAAATCTTTCTTAATATTATCTTCAGTAATTTCAAATATACCTGATTCACATTCATTTAGAACATCTGCAAGTTTTTTTTGTTCTTCATATGCAGACTCACCAAATTTAGTTCCTAAACTAATCAATTTCCTTCTTATACTAGTTTCTTTAACAATATGAGCATACTCTTCTAAATGGGCAGATATTGGAAGTACTGCAGCAAGTTCAGTAAGATAAGGCATTCCACCAACTTTTGAAAGCATCTTATTCTTCTTAAGTAGATCTGAAAGAGTAAGTATATCAATAGCTTTTTGAGTATTAAAAAGCTCTAACATTGCTGCAAATATCTCCTTATTATGAGGATGATAAAAATTCTCAGGTTTTAGTATCTCAACAATTTTATATATCGCTTCTTCATCAATTAATACTGAGCCTAAAACAGATTTTTCTGCATCTAGATTTTGTGGAGGTAGTCTAATATCTGCCATATGATTATATTGATACTATTTATTTTCAAACTAGACTATATATATATATATATGAAGGATGACTATATTAGTCAAACTTAATAAAATGAGTTGTTGAATCCTCTAATCCTTCAAAATCTTCAGATTTAAACTTAAGTTTTTTATTAAGCTCTGCTTGCTCTCCATACTGCTTCTCAAACTCAGCAATTGATACCTTATCACTTGATACATAAGTGAAATAATTAGGCTCTATTTCTGAAATAAGGTCAACTTGTTTTTCAAGCTTTTTAGGATCACTTGATAAACTAAGTAATAGTAAGTGAATCTGTGGTAATGATTCAATCTCTTCTTTACTTAATGAAAATACCTCATCACTTAACCAAAGTGAATTAATATTTTCAAGTGAAGTAAATGCATAATTAACATCTTTTGAATATTTATTTTCCAATTTAAATAACTGAACAGTAATATCATCAACTTCATATTCCCCTGCTTGATTTATTATTTTAGTTGAAGTTTCTTTGACAATATTAAAAGGATCTACTAATACATTAGACTCATTTGAAGTATCTGATTTTGGGAATAGAAGAAAACTCTTTACTACTCCTTGGAATTTAATACTTTCCCCTATTTTATATATTTGCATTGTTTAATTGTTAATAACTATTGGTACATATTACAAGATATTTGAAAGATTTACCATACCATTATTTTTTATGTTACAGATACTTTACTTTATCACTCTAAAGTACTAAAGTAATCAAAATACATAACAAATATATTAACACTTGAAAAAATGAAAAAGAATGATGCAAGCATATACACTCTCCTACTAAAATCAAAGACGAGTAAAGAGACACAAGAGATATTAGAATTAGTTTTAGGAACACGTGAGCTCGATTTAATAGAGAAAAGATATCTAATACTCAAATTACTTAGTGAAAAGAAAAGTTATGTCGAGATAATGAAAGAGGTTAAGACAAGTACAGCAACAATTGCTAAAGTTTCCAGTTCTATTAAAAAGGAAACTTTTAAGAAGTACTTCAATTCTTAATTTTCTTTCTCAGTAATTTCAAACCTAATTTATACCTAATATATTTCCCATTTCTTTCACCTTTAATATATTCCTCCTTTATTAACTTAACGAAGTCTTTAGTTGCTGTTTGCCTTGATATATTATTTAGCGTGGCATGAGAAGTTAATGTAACAAACGAGTTATTATTTCTAATTAAGTGTGAAATCAGCGATTTCTGCCTATCAGACAATACCACTTTATCAGAATCTATGATTTTATCGACATAAAAGTAAACACTTTATGAGGCAAATATATGCATCTATCTCACATATTTTTCAAATATGCCCATATTGTTTGCTCCTAAAGCCGGATATATAGTATAATAAAAATCATTCTAAATAAGCTATATTATTGATATGAAGAAAAATATACATCCAACATATTACCCTGAAGCTAAAGTTATTAGTGAAGGCAAGGTAGTTTTTGTAACTGGAGCAACAGTTCCAGAGATTAAAGTTGAAATTTGGTCAGGCAATCACCCTTTCTACACTGGGAAGCAAAGAATCATAGACACAGAGAACTTAGCTAAGAAATTCGAAAAAAGAGTAGCTGGAGCAAATACAGGAAGCGTACAATTCAAGAAACAAAAGAAATTAGATAGAGTAAAAAAGACAACTAAAATTGATACAGGAGAGAGTAAAATTACTCTAAAAGACATGCTTAAGGAGTTTAACTCCAAGTAGATTTCTTTAAATATGGCTGACAATATCTCCCTCGAAGAGCTAAAAACTCGTTCACGTGAGCTTGAAACTAGATTATCAAGCGATTCTTCCCTATTTAATGATCAAAAAGAACTTCAAAAAGTTTCAAGAGAATACAAACTCATAGAAGTTAAAATTGAACTATTAACTAACATAGAAAACTTATCCCATAAGATAGAAAGTAATACAAAACTTCTTGAAAATGAGAAGGATGAATCTATGAAGGAACTCTTAAAAACAGAGACTGAAGAATTTAAATTACAATTATCCATTGATAAACAAAAGTTAGAAGATTTAAATAATCCCAATTTACAAAAGGATTTGTTAAGTTGTATTGTTGAAATCAGAGCAGGTACTGGTGGAGAAGAAGCTGCCCTATTCGCTTCAGATATTTTTCATATGTATTCAAACTATGCAGTAAAAAAGAATTGGGAAATAGCAATTTTATCCCAAGCATATGCACAACAAGGTGGATTTAAAGAAATAATTTTTGAGGTTAATGGAGAAGGATCATATGGAAAACTTAAAAATGAATCTGGAGTGCATAGAGTACAAAGAATACCTTCCACAGAAGCTTCCGGTAGGATTCATACCTCAGCTGTGTCAGTTGTGGTCATACCTCAAGTAGAAGACAGTGAAGTTGTTGTAAATCCACAAGATATTAAAATAGATGTATACAGAGCATCAGGTCCTGGAGGACAAGGTGTAAATACTACAGATTCTGCCGTAAGAATTACACACCTACCAACTGGAATTGTTGTAACATGTCAAGAAGGTAGATCACAGCTTAAGAATAAAGATAAAGCGATATCAGTATTAAAGGGAAAACTTTATGAGCTAGAAGAAGAAAAAAAGTTATCAGGGACCGATAGTATAAGAAAATCTGCTATTAAAACTGGAGACAGGTCTGACAAGATAAAGACCTATAATTTTCCACAAAATAGAATGACCGATCATAGAATCAAGCAAAGCTGGTTTAACCTTGAAGAAATAATGAAGGGAGAAATTGATCACATTTTGACAGTAAAGATACCAAACTAATTGTTACGATAAAGTTACATAACAATACTAGACATTTTAAAACAATTCCCAAGCATAAAGTACAATACCAAGCAAGAAGTAATTTGCTCAATTTTAGGTATCCCCAAAGCTCAATTAATCATGAAAGAAAAAGAAATAGAGTTGAACAAAGTTCAAACAGACACATACCTTGAAAAAATTAACGAATTCAATTCTGGGAAGCCTATTCAACAAATAATTAAAGTAGTAGAATTTAATGGAATCAATATACACATTGACAACAATGTCCTGATTCCAAGACCCGAAACTGAATATTTGGCAGATATACTCACAAAAGCACTAGAAAATGTTCTTTCATCAACAATAGATCAAGGTAAAATATTCAAAATACTCGAAGTTGGAATAGGGAGTGGTGCAATATGTATAAGTTTAGTAAAAAAATTAGAAAACTATTCAAATTTAGAACTAACTGGTATTGATATTTCATCAAAAGCTGTGGCGATTACTAAGCTAAATATCGAGGAAAATAGACCACTACCGAAACTCAAGGTAAAAGCAGACGAGATAAGCTCTTTCGGTAGTACCGAAACGTATGATTTAATAGTCTCAAATCCACCATATATTCCTTCTAGAAAAATTAAGTCTTTAAGTAAAAGTGTAAAGAATTTTGAACCAACAATTGCACTAGATGGTGGCAAGGATGGATTAAAAATAATTAGAGAAATAATAGAATTTGGAATAAATAATAGTTCAAGAAATCATGAATTAGTTATCGTTTTAGAAATCAATTCGAAGAAGCAGTTTATTGCCATAAAAAAGGAGTTTAAATACGCTTTTAACGAATTCAAACTCCTTAAAGACCAATATGGACGTTATAGATTCCTAATCATCTCAAAGACTACTTCACCACGCTCGATTTATCACCTACTTTAACAGAGATATTTATCTTTTCTGCTTTTCTCCAAATCTCTAATTTTAAGTCGGAACCAACCTTACTTGTTTGAATAATATCTAGTAAAGATGCATTTTCGAGGCTTTTGCCATCGACACTTAATATCAAATCACCATTTTGAATACCTGCAACGCTTGCAGGTGAGTTAACTTGTACTTGAGAAACAAGAGCACCAGTTAGGACTGAATCTTTTAAATAGAATGTCCTTTGTGAAAAACCTATTCCAATATATGGTTCTAGCAACTTTCCGTTTATTTGAAACTCCGTAAGCTTTGCCTTAATTCTATTAATAGGTAATGCAAATGAAATACTATCAGCACCAGATGTAGTTGCAAAATTTACACCAATAACTTCAGCTTTTGAATTAAGAAGTGGACCACCAGAATTACCTGGATTGATTGGAGCATCTATTTGAATAACACCTTGATATTTTTTACTTGATTGACTAAACATATCACCACTGCCTGCAGTTACATCTCTATTTAATCCACTAATAATTCCGCTAGTTACGGTACCCGTTAAATCTCCAAGTGGCGAACCAATTGCAATTGCAGTATTACCTCTTTTCACAGTATCTGAATCACCTAGTTTAATTGCAGGTAAACCTGTTTTATCAACTTTTAATATTGCTACATCATTAGCACTATCTCTAAATATTTGTTTTACAGGGATTGAGTTTTTTTCAGTTCCAATTATTACTGAATATTGAACAGTTTCATCTGATACAACATGAGAATTTGTAATGATAAGACCATCTTCTCTTACTACAAATCCACTACCAATATTTTGACTTTGTCCGTCTACACCATTTGAAAATGCTGCAGGATCAGATGGACTAACAGCAACTACAGTAACAACACTTGGTGTTGCTTGATCAACTATTTTAGTAATTAATTCTTCTTGAGTTGTATATTTAGATGGATCAATAGATTCGATTGTTTTACCCTGAGAAAATGTTGGATTCAGATTTAATGAACTCAGTCCTGGGGTACTACAATTTAATTTTTGATAAAGGTACGAATCAGAAAGCGAATTCTTACATACAAGGTTTTTAGCACTGCCATTTACTACCAAAAATCCTAATGATCCAGCACAAACAGTTAGTATTACTAGAAAGAAACATGTAGTAACACATGTCCAAAGTACTTTGTTTTTTTTAGGAGCTTGCTCTGGAACTAAAACAGCATCGGGGCTTTTTTCTATAGTCACTACTTCTGTAGGACTAATATGTACTTTATCCATATTAGATTATTTATAAGTTATTTACTTAGTAGGTATTTTATCGCTTCGACTTTCTGATTGTCTACCCCATTTTTAAAATCATCAATACTACTTTCGACTTTAATATCTGGTACAAGTGGCTTATCCTTTGTTAATTCAGTTTTGCTAGGCATTAACCATTTTTGAACAGTAAGATGTAATGAAAAACCACCCCAGTCGGAAGGCTCCATTACTGTTTGAGCACTTCCCTTCCCATATGTATCAACTCCCATAAGCTTTGACCTTGAATTATCTCTCAAGCTTCCAGCTAGAATCTCTGATGCAGATGCACTACCACCATCAACTAATACAATCATTGGTATATCTTTTAATCTTCCGTCCTTTTCAACTGTATATGTTTCAGAAATACCTGTTCTATCTTTAACATAAAGCACTATTTGTCCTTTTTTCAAAAAATCACTAGCAACATAGTATGCTCCAACTAAATATCCACCTGGGTTTCCCCTTAAATCTAACACTATAGATTTTGGATTTAATTTTTGAGTTTTAGTAATAGCACTTTCCCAATTTGACTCAAATGCCTCTAATGTATCTTCAGTAAATCTATTAATCTTCATTGTAACAACACCATCATTTTCTGCCTTCACTTCAATACTATCTGAGTGAATTTCAGCTCTAGTTATTTTAACCTCTTTCGCATTTTTTAGTTGACTATCAGTTACACTTAAAGTAACAGAACTACCACTTACACCCCTTATTTTCCCAACCACAATTGAAATATCTTCGTTTAACTTCACATTTTCTCCATCAATTTTTTGAATTACATCGCCAATTTGTAGAGTAGATTTTGAAGCAGGAGAATCTGTTAGTAATCTTTTTATTATTATTCTTCCATCTAAGTATCCTAATTCAGCACCGATACCTTCAAAATTACCACCTAAATTCTTTTTGTAGTTATCTGTTTCTTCTTTTGTATAGAAAACTGTAGGAAGATCTCCTAAACCTGAAACCATTCCTTTGATTGCTCCAACATATAGATCATTCTTCTTAACATTCGCATCAACATATTGAGTTTGAATTACATTTAGTACTTTATTTATTAAAGTAGGGTCTATTTGTGAAGTATCATTTGAATTTAAATTTAATACAGTTGAAACATTATTTGTAAAATTACCGATTGCTCCTGCCAAATCATATTGAGATGATGTATTTGAAGAATCACTAGATATTGGAAATCTTCCCGTAAAGTAGCCAAATATAAAGACAACTGCAAGTGCAATTACTACTAAAAAGATTTTTGCACCACTGTTAACTGGTGATCCATTATTATTATCTACCATATTTATATGTTTATTCAATAAAAAGATTTTCTATACTAACATAAGCTTAAGATCTCATCAAAACTCAAATCACTTGTCTTCTTATTTGCGTATTTAACTCGACATTCACTCTCAAATATTTCAGTTATTACAGCTTCTTCAAATGCATTTTCTGAGTTAAGAGTTACAATTTTTTCTCCAATAATACAATTTGTATACTCACTGTTTCTTTCAGTTGAAGAAGGGATACTGTTTTTTGTTAGTGGAAAATCTAAACTTTGAGTTACCTTGTTATAATTAGCAATTCTCGAATTCATTTTTGTTAAAAGATTTCTATATGATGCTGTCAGAAGCACACTTGAACCATATCCCCAAAAACTCAAATATGGAAATTTTAACTTTTTATTCTTTATTGTAAAACTGGCATCAACTGAAGGGAAAATTACAAGTAATGGATTATTATCTTTAATTGTGTCATAAAGTTCACTCGTTAATGGACTATTAATAAATACGATATTGCCTCTATAGTCATCACTTTCAATATTAGCTTTTGAGATAAAAACAAATTTACCATATGCGCTATTTGCAGTTATTGTATTAGCTAAATTAAAACTTATCGTAGAAGTTTCAATTTCTATATATTCACAAGGGATAATTTTAGTAATCTTTCCATTTGCGAGAGGATATATTGGAATATTTTTCTTATGATCCAAAATCAATATTTTACCTTCCGATATTTTAGAAAGCTCTACTATCCCTGCTTTATCAGCTTCAACCTCATAATATCCTAAACTTGCAAATGTACTTCTTTTAGCAAGTAAATCACCTTTAGAAACAACTTCACCGTTAATAACATTTAGATATTTTTTTGTTTCTTTAATACTTACCCTCAATATTTCTGACAAATCATACTCGTTTAAAAGTTCTGAAACTGAATTAGTACCAATAACTGTATCTATTTTGATTTCATCATTTATCTTGCATGTAATGTCAGAGTTGGGAAAAATTGGAATACGAATGATTGAATTACTATTA
>JBAXKR010000010.1:0-14824 GCA_037135235.1 bacterium
GTGATACTCCCTTAATTTCTCTATACTTAAATATTAGTAAATTTCTCTTTTACTGCTTAGTTTTGTCTAATGAATCTTAGAAAAATAAAATTAGTTATTGTTTCACTACTAGCCATACTAACCCTATCTAGTCTATATATTTTTTCCATATACATTAAGAAAAGTGATAGTAAAGCTGTACTTGGAGATACTATAGTAACCTCTGCTATTGCATTAGGAGCTGATGATTCAACATTAATTAATAATGTTTTTAGCGCAGTTGATTCACAAGTAAAAATTGGGAAAGATGCTAGTAATAGTGTGTCTAATGCTTTTAGGTTTGGGAATATTGCAATTCCTAAAGGTGCAGTTATTTCTTCAGCATACTTTTCATATTCAGGAGCAACTAATGAAAACAGTACTGGGGTAAATGTACAAATAGCAGCGCAAGCAACAGATAATGGTGTATCACCTACCACACAAGCGGAGTTTTCATCAAAAATGTCTACACTTACTACTGCAAAAGTTAATTGGAGTAGTATCATAACTCAGCTTTATGGAGATTTAGTTACGTCACCTAATATTAATACAGTTATTAATGAAATAACTTCAAGAAGTGGATGGGTATCAGGTAATAGTATTCTTTTGTTCTTTACTGATAATGCTACAACTAACTATTCAAATAGAAAATATATGTCTTTTGAATATAATTCGATAAATCCAAAGCCAACACTAACAATTACATACAGTATGCCTAATGTAAATCCCGTAGCAAACGCAGATACAGCAACTACCCTAGCAGGTGACTCAGTAACTATTGATGTACTTGCAAATGACACAGATGCTGATGGAAATACTTTAAGCATTACTAGTGCAGGAAGCCCAACTCATGGAGTCTCCGTTATTAACGCAGGTAATATTGTATACACACCAAGTATAGGGTTTTCTGGAGACGATACATTTACCTATTCCATTTCAGATGGAAGTGGTGGAACAAGCTCAGCTTCAGTAAGTGTTCATGTCATGAGTAAAACTGGAAGATATTTAATTACATATACAATTGATAGGTCTAGTGTTCCTGATTTGTATTACAAAAATTTAAGTTTGAAAATTCATTTAGGAACAGTTACTTCACCTACAGTAATTGTTGATAATCAAATAATAGATTCAACATATAGCCCATCAACTGGGGATTTAATATTTAATACTTCTGGTACAAATGTACAAATAAACTTTCGTAAATCTGGAACAATTACTGAGATTGGAACACTTACGAAAAATGTATTAATGAATGATAAGAAATGGGCTTGGTCACATAGTCTTGATGATAATACTAACTTGTGGGGATCAATCAATGTATTAAATGCTAAAAACTGGAAAGGTATGCTCTACTTTATTGCAAACACTATAGATGATACAAGACAACAAAACTGGATTATAGATGCACCAGATATGAAAACATTACTATCCCAAGGATGGAGTATAGGAAACCACACATGGGATCATGCATGTTCTGGTCATGATGCAACTTTCTATAGAAGTGATGTGTTAGAGGGATATAACAGAATAAAACCAATAATAAATAGCTCAAGTATTTCAACATACAAACTTATGGCATTTGCTGCACCTTGCTTTGAGTCAGGATATGATAGCGTCATTCAGCAATTAGTAACAGAGGGAACAATAGATACAAAATTTAATGAAAGTGGAAATGACTATCGATTGATTGTTGATTCAGGAAGTACAAATTACACAAACAATTCAAAAACTGCAAAAGCATTTAGTACAAGTATGAATATTGGAAGAGATCCAAATTTACAACTAGGAAATACTGGTGTAAGCGATGCAAAAGCAGAGCTAGATTGGATGGCGAGTAATGCAACAAGTAATAAGCACTTCTGGTACAACACTTTTGCTCATGGAAACAACGAAGCATATCTTTCTGATTTTGTTGACTACCTATATAACTCATACGGACCAGGTGGAACAAATGAAGTTTGGGTAGCACCTTCTGATGAAATATATAGCTATATATTAGTAAGAAACAACTCAACTGTTACATATAGTTCAATAGCTGCACTTGCAAATGACAATCCAGTAATTTCAAATGTTGGATTAATTAGAGCAGCAGATAATATGACAGTAAACTGGGATACAGATAAAAATACATCTTCAATTATTGAATATGGATTAACATCAAGCTATACAAATACAACAACTGAAGCTGATATAAGTCCAAGAGTATTAACACATAGTGTCAATATTCCAAACTTAGTCGCTTGTTCTATTTATCATTTTAGAATTAAGGCAATAGATTCATCCCTAAATGAAGGAGTTAGTTCTGATGGAACATTCACAACGTCAGGATGCTTAGGAGATTCAGTAATATCTAGTCAAGCATCTTCAAGTATAGATAAAGATGTTGGTGGAACATTACAACAAATTGACCAAGATAAAGGATTAATCTTAACTGTCCCTATTTCTTACTATACAGATACACTAAACTTCCAAATTAAAAAACTTAGTAAGATTTCAGTAATTCCTGATACTTCATCACCCGCTGGATATAGCGCAATTGGTGATTCTCTCTATGATATAAAGGCATTAAATAATGTATCGAATATTATCAGCACTTTTAATGCATCTATAAATGTTGCAATGCAATATGGAGATAGCGATATTGTAGATTATGACTCAACAAGTCTTAAGGTGTACAGATATGATGGCACTTGGCATTTACTTCCAGCTTGCAATGTTAATCTTAGTCAGAGAAAAGTATCTTGTGTTACTACAGGATTTTCAGTCTTTGGGCTATTTGCACTTACTCCACAAAGTTCAAGCTCTGTAACTTCTACTACTTCTACATTAACTAGCACAACATCAAGTACCATAAGTAGTATTTCATCTAGTACAAGTGGGATATCTGGTGGAAGTAATTCAAGTAATAGTTCAGGACTAATAATTAATTATGTTGTTGATAGTAAAACTAGCAGCTCAACTAATTCTGGAAACTCGAGTACCTTAAATTCTTTAAACAATTCTTCTACTAATTCAATATCAGAAAAAAAGAGATAATGGTGAAAATGGGGGTCTAGAAATGGCGAATAATGATATACTACAAGCCTTGAGGTCATATTAATTACAAACGATTGTACATAATGTTTAAAAAAAGTGTGTTTTCTGCAATTCTTTACATGTAAAAAAGAAAGGAAAAAGGAGAGGACTTCAAAGATATTTATGCCTCGATTGTAGTAAGCAATTCCAATCTCAAAAACGACCCAGTAAATTACAGAAAGTAATATGGAAAAAGTATTCACAAGAGAGAAGAACACTAAAGAATTTAGCTCTTGAATACCACAAGGATGTGAAATGGGTAAGCAAACAAATCCTAAGTGTTACCCCAACAGTAAAGACGATTAAACCAGGAGGATTAGTAATGATTGCAGATGTAACATTCTTTGGAAGAGGATTTGGATACATTGTATTTAGATCACCTAGTTTAAAGAAGAATCTTTACTACAAGTTCATACCTTACGAAACAATATTGGAGTATTCATTAGGAAGATATGATTTAGAAAGTAAAGGATTTAAGATATCAGCGATAGTCTTGGATGGCAGGCCTGGTGTGAGAAAAGTCTTCTATGATATTCCTGTACAAATGTGTCATTTTCATCAGAAACAGATAGTAAGAAGATATTTAACAAACAATCCTAAATTAGAAGCAGGAATAGAATTAAAGAAGATAAATTCTTGGTTATGTAAAGAAAACAAGAAGGATTTTACAGATAAGTTAAACAGATGGTATGAAAGGTGGAAAATCTTTCTTAAGGAAAAAACATACGAATTAAATTCAAAGAATTGGCATTACACACATGGAAGATTAAGATCAGCATACAGAAGTTTAAGAACAAATTTACCATACCTTTTTACTTACCTAGATTATCCAGAATTAAATATTCCAAATACAACAAATTCATTAGATGGAAGCTTCGCTAATCTAAAAGAATTAGTAAGAATTCACAGGGGATTTAATGATGAATTAAAACACAAATTAATCGAGTCAATTTTAACTAACTAGACCCCCAAAAACACCATTAAGCCAAATATCAGGGAAATTAGTTCCATTATATGCACTATCAAGAAATGTGACATTTTTCATATAATCATATGAAATTACATTATGAACAATACTTTCAGCATCCCTTATCGCATTTTCTGACATTTCAATTTGGTGTTTTACAGTATATGGTGTTGTAAAATTAACTGAAGTTACAATGCTATGAATAGATAGTATCAAAGCATCTTTTAATTCTTTTTTATGTTCTTCTTCAAAATCTATTACTGAATTAATTAGTTTCCTAGCACTAAACCTTAAATCAGATTCAAAATTTCTTTTCAAAGTACAAATATCAATTTGATTTCTTGGTTTGCGAATTTTATCTGAATATTTATACAAAAACTTCTTTGATAACATTCCAGCTACATATGAAAGTAGTGAAGCATGAGCCTTTCTATTCTCTTTTGTCACACGACAGACCTCTAAAATCTCTGACATTAAATCGCTATAACAACTACGAGAGTAGACAATACCACTCATTACTCCTTCATATCAATTTCAAGTCCCCCAACATTTTCTTCATGAACTAATTCAACATCAACCTTAGTAAGATTTTCACATACTGAAATTAAGTGTTTATGCTCTTGTCTTTGAAAAATAAAGTATTCTAGAGGCTTCCATATTGCTACCCAACCAGCAATCAATGCCACTTCTGAGATAATAGTAGTAAAGTAAGAAGTCATTCTTGTAACAATAAATCCTATAGAAAGGAAGATTAATAGTATTATCAATCCCTTTTGAAGCATGTAGAAGTATTTTCTGTCTTGTCTTTTGCCCATCTTTGTAAGTTCTTCTACTCTATGCAAATAGTATTCCTTAAACTTATTCTTAAAATGATCTTCTTCATTTGCACTAAATTTATCTTTTACCATAACAGTAATCCTAATCTCCCCATAAGTCCTTCTTTTTAGAGCTTCTTCTTGTATTAACTCATCAGCTTCAGGATCAATTATCTTCTTGCCTGTATAGTTTTCTTTAGAATATAGCTTATGAATATCATTAATTTTAAGTGTTAGCATAAATTATTCATTAATATCTATTTAAAATAGATTAGCACAACTCTAATTTGGTTAATAGTATGGTAAATTGACATATTAATTTGATATACTAAAGAGTTTTACATTATTAACATTAATTACTATGAGCAAACTTAAGTCAAACCCAATAATTGTGATCATTTTCACAGTATTCATTGATCTATTAGGTTTTAGTATCGTTATTCCAATTCTTGCTCCCCTATTAGCTTTACCTGGATCAAGTCCAATACTTCCAGGAATGGAACTTAGTCAGAGATTAATTGTTTTCGGATTATTAGTAGGTATATATCCATTAACTCAATTCTTTGCAACACCAATAATCGGTCAACTTTCAGATAGATATGGAAGAAAACCATTACTAATCATAAGTTTAATTGGAACATTAGTATCAAGAATTCTTTTCATATATGGAATAGTTAGTAGTAATATCTATATTCTATTTTTCTCAAGAGCAATTGATGGAATTACTGGTGGTAATATTTCAGTAGCTCAATCAGCTATTGCAGATATATCAACTCCAGAAAGTAAAGCAAAAAACTTTGGACTTGTTGGAGCTGCATTTGGTCTCGGCTTTATAATCGGACCATACTTAGGTGGAAGATTTGGAGACTTATCTGTTGTTAATTTCTTTGCAAATGCATTCCCTTCTTGGATTGCTAGCTCAAGCACATTACCTCTTTGGGTAGCTACAATATTTTGTGCAATAAACATAATTCTAGTCTTTGCAATATTCCCTGAAACAAGTAAAGAAAGAATTACAAAACCATTCAAAGCAAGTTTAGCAATAACTAACTTCATTAATGCATTTAAAATTCCTGCAATTAAATGGATCTTTGTTACAGGATTCTTATTCACTTTTGGTTTTACTTTCTTTACACAATATCTCGGAGTATATGTTCAGAATAAATTCTCTGATGAAATTCAAGCTGAAGCAAAAACTATTGTTAATACAAACATTGCAAATGGAACTACAAAGATTCCAGCAGAAATATTAGCTATTCCAGTTCCTTCAGTAAAGCAAACTGCAACCCAAGGATTTACAGAAGGAATGTATAAAATGCAAATTGCTGTATTATCACAACAAAAAAGTTCAGATCTGTTTAGCTATATAGGTCTATGGGTTGTAATATCACAAGGCTTTTTAGCTAGAATACTTGCTAAGAAATTCAAAGCAGAATTACTTCTTAAAGTAGGACTATTTGTTAATGGAATAGCTGTTTTCCTATTCCTATTCCCAAATCAATTAAGTTGGCTATATCTAATTATCCCTATTTTCTCACTATCAAATGGTCTTGTAGGACCTAATCTACAAGCTATCGTTAGTAATAGTGCAGATAAAAAATCACAAGGAGAGATTCTTGGTGCAAATCAATCAATCAACTCATTAGCACAAACATTCCCACCTGTAATATCAGGGTTCGTTGCACTTTCTTCAATTGCAGCACCAATAGGAGTAGCTGGAATATTTACAATATTGTCAGCATTAATATATACAAAGTTCTTTAAACCAGTAAAGGAAGTATTACACGAGGAATAGAACTATTTCACTAAAGTTGTAGTAACAATACTATAAACTACAAAAGATATAGCTATCACTACTAACGAAGTTATTACTATAATATTAACTGTTCTTTTCATATTGTTAGTATACCACCTATTTTTTTAGGCTCATAGTGACAGTAAAAAGAAAAGGGGTATAATCCATATATAGTGGAACAATCTATAAAGATAAATACACAGAAAAAAGAGGGTATTTCTTTAGCTACCAAAAGAAGGCTTGGAACTATATTTCTTGCAATACATTTAGGTCTACCTATTCAAAGTGTTGAAACAAAAGTTCCAACACCAACCCCATATCCAAGAAGAGAAATAGTATTTTCACACGATTGTATAGTTAATGATACGGTTGTTAAAAAGGGAGAAATGCTTAATAGCTTTGGCTCAACATGTCTTGGTGGAGCAGAAGAAATGTATATTAAAATGGATAATTATGCTGGAAAACCAACATTAGTAAAAAATGACGATAATATACCTCTTGAATGGAGTACTAATGGCAAAACAACAATTGCCAATGGAGAAGAATTTCAAGTGAACTGCAATAATAAAGCAAAAGATGCTCATAATTGTGAGTTTACTCTGTATACTTCAGATAAAACACTAAAAGTACCGACTGTTATCAAACAAACATTACCTAAGCTTGAAAGAAATTGTAACGAACCTATTGATATTTATGATTTTCAAAAACCTGAACTTCCAATATGTGACACAGTTTCAGAAATACTACCTGATGGATTAAACACTACAATCACTGTGAGTGGAGATGAGATAGATATCAGAAGAACTGAAATAATTAGTGCAACGAGAGTAGAAATAAACTACACAGGTGAAAAGATCTCTTCGGGATGGATTAAATGGAGTAATGGAAAATCTGTGTTTACTTGGAAACAAGGATTTGCAATTGTTGAATATACAAACATTATAAACTCAAAACAAATTCATACTGAAATAATCTTGGGTTTAGTAGGAGTAATAGCCTCAGGATTAGTATTAAGAAAGATATTCCTAAACACTAAAAAAAGCATAGTAAAGCTAAAAGACGATTTAAAATCCCCTTTATTGAAGAAGAAGAAATAATATTATGTAAGAAATATTGTAGCTGGATAATTACTAGATTTCTTAATAGTTTTATCTGAGTAAACTATTAAGTACTCAGATAAATATTGTTTTGAGATCTTATCGTCTAGTTCTTTTGGAGATACAAAAAAGCAAGTGCTTGAAATATCGGAATTTACAGAAGTATTCGCATATGTGTAAACACCAGATACATAAGTTACTGTTTTTTTAGTTTCCATATCTATTAAATGAGCATACTTTTGATTAGTGTTTTTTGTATACCAACTTCTTCTAGAATTCGAAGAAGATGCTATGCTCATATTCTTGATTGATATCTTTCCAATCATTTCTTTTAAATTAAATGGATTTTCAAGTGCAAACTCTATAGATTTATCATAATTACTTGTTGCATATATATCCCCTCCTGCATTAATAAAAAAGTATTTGATTCCATTTGTAATGATTAACTGCTTCACTTTATCTATTAGGTACCCCTTCCCTATTCCTCCAATATCAATCATTGTATTCTTTCCTAAAGTGATTACTCTTCCATTTATATCAATATTTCTAGAATCATTAAAATTAATTTCTTTACTTTCAAATGAATATTTTGAATCATATCCCATACCCTCTAAAACAGAACCTACTGTAATATCAAAATGTCCGGAAGTCACTTCTTTTGCCTTATTTGCCAGATCTATTATCTCAATTAATTCATCACTAACTTCAGTAAGTTTTTTATCTTTGTTTAAGATTGATATTAAACTTGAATCAATAAACCTAGAATAGTTATTTTCAAAATTAACTACTAATGTAGAAATTTTATTCTTAATTATTTCAAACCTACTAGTAGAAATATCATCATATATGTTTATATACCAATGAGTTCCTATTCCTTCAAATTTCATTACGTTTCCCATTAGTTTTTTGCTTGGGAAATAATGCTGTTAAGTGCAGTATCAAATCCTCTAGCTGTTTCAGATGCCCCACTAACTCCACCACCATAAATATAGGCTTGATCTATCGCCTTTCCTACTACAGTTTGTGAATCTTGTGATATAAAGTCTTGAATATATATTCTTGAGGTTTTATTAGTACTTGTACCTGTAACATTTGAAGTATTAATTTTCCCATTACCATCAATACTTAAGCTAACTGAAATTGTTTCAGTATGTCCCTCTACAAAATAAGGACCTTGTGCAGTATATTTACCACTTTTGTATTTACTAGTTGGAGTTGGTGTTGCAGTTGCTGAGCTCTTACTAACAATTGGCTTTAATGTTGCCGTTGCACTACTCTTACTCGATGAATATGAACTACTACTTATTGAGCTAATACTTGATAAACTAACTGAGGAAGAAGAAGGTAACGTAGCACTGCTTGTAATAACCGTATTACTTGCAACTTCTGTATTTGAAATATCTGGAGCTGACAATATTGTTAAAAAAGAACCTGTAATACCAACAGCTACTACGATGACAAATATAAAGCCACCAATAACCAAAGAGATAATTAATTTTCTATCTTTCATGATTTAATTATATTAAATTTTTCTTTAAGTATATATAGGATACTATGAAGTCTGGATGAATGATTACCAAATATTTATGTTATCGTCAATTATAGGCTTGTCATTTGGTATGGCATTAACAAGTATTGAGCTATATTGATCTTCCATTTTCCATAAATCAGATAATTTAACTTCTTCAACACCAAGTAAGTAAGCAACCATAACTTTAGTCTTTTCATAATACTTAACATATGATGGGCCTGGAGTATTAAGATATTTTCTTAATGATTCATCATAACTTTCTGATCCATGAGCAATGTATTCTGAGTAACCCTCAAGTACCCAATTAGTTTTAAGAGGAAATCTCCCAATTCCAATTTCATTGTATTCAATTGAATGAGTAATTTCATGAGCAATAAAATAGTCAAGACCTCTATCTCCTAATACTGCATTGCCAGAAGGACCATATATCCTATTATTTGGAATATCTGATTTTCTAATAAAAATATTGCCATTAAATACTACATAATTTAAACCCCCAACATTACTATTTATATTAGTAAAGTATCTCCACATTAAATCACTGTTTGTAATAAACACATTAAATTTTTCACTTGAATCATATATTTCTGATTTTTGAATTAATACATTTGCACTCTTGAGAATTCCCTCCATAGCTACTTTGTCTATATTCATATCAGAATAGACAGTAATATTAGAAAATGACTGTGAGTAGCTATAGAAAATTTGAGGGCAAAAAAGGGTAAATAGATACAAAATTGGTAACAACAATAATACTCCAAGTATGACAAAAATCTTTTTTAATAATACCTTTCTCTTTCTCAATAATCACAAGTACAAAATTGATTACTTACTTATAATACTATTCTATTATTAAAATAATATCTAGAAAATATCCCTATATTTTTCCAACAATATCTAATCCTGGTTTTAATGTTTTATCACCTGGCTTCCAATTTGCTGGACATACTTCTCCATTATGATCTTGTACATATATAGCTGCTTCAAGTTTTCTTAAAATCTCTGCAGTATTCCTTCCAATATTATTGTTATGCATCTCGTAAGCTACTAGTATTCCTTCAGGATTTACTATGAAAGTTGCTCGAAGTGATAAACCTTCTTCTTCAATATATGTTCCAAATGCTTTACATATCTTGCCAGAAGGGTCAGCTATCATTGGGTAAGTAATTTGTTTTACTGCAGGGGAAGAATCATGCCATGCCTTATGAGCAAATACTGTATCTGTACTTACACTTGCAATTTCAGCTCCAATCTTTTGAAAGTCACTATAGAAATTAGCTGCATCTTTAAGCTCTGTTGGACAAACAAAAGTGAAATCAGCTGGATAAAATAGTAATACTAACCATTTACCTTTGTAGTCAGATAGTTTTACATTGTTAATCTTCTCTGCTTGATATGCCTCAAATGATAGCTCTGGTATTGGATCACCTATTTTTAACATAAGGGTAATTTAATAATTAAGATAAATATTCCTTACAATAATGATATATTACTGAATTTATTATGATCTGTCTATGAACTCAATCATTATTTTACAAATATCCCCTTATTCTTCTTTCCCTTATGTTTAGATGAAACAAGATAAACTAGTGCAATAGCTAAAGCTAAGAATATTATTCCAGCATTTAAATTTATCTGATCACCAGTAACAGCAAGAACTTTACCATCTGAGGCTCCTAGAACACTTCCTGAAATAAATTGATCACTAACTAGATTACTTTGTCTTTCAAAGGTAAGGTTTGCCTCAGTAATAGAAGCAGTTGCTTGAATTTGAAGTGTTCCAATATTAGCTGAGCTAATCTTTACACTACAAGTTCCACTAGAATCTGTAGTACATGTATTAATACCTCCAACAAAATATGCACCAAAGCTATTATTCTTAAGACTAAAAGTTAAAACTGATCCAATTGAAGCCTTAAAGCCTGCACCTATATCCTTAGTTACATTTGCACTTATTGTATGAGTAGTATTTACATTATCTATAGAGCTATCAGGTGAGATTACTATCTTACCATCAACATATGTTTCCTTTGCAACACCATCATTTGATGTTTCCCCATCCCCTGTTAGAACAACAAATTTTTTACCATCAATTGTTACATTACCACTAGCAGTAGCTGTATATATTGCAGTTACTAAAGATGTTATTGTGTATGTACAATATCCACCAATAGTTCCAGTTGCTGAGCATGTATCAACTAATGGTATGTATCCTTCTGGAGATACTTTAACTATTACTTTAGTCCCATCTGGTACTGGATAAAAACTTCCTTCTTGTCCAAATTTAATTGTAAATGTATGTTCTGCTCCAACTAGATCAACATTAGTTGTGGAGATTGTAATAAATGGATTTCTTACATTTGTAAAAGTACAAGTATAGTCATCATTTGCTCCTAGCTCAATATATGTTCCATTTAATAATTCTTTCTCTACTGAAGTTAGGCGTGACAAATTTTCATTATTATTTACACAATCAATATTTGATAATGTCCACCCCTCTGGAACATCTTCTGATATTCCATATTCTCCAAGTGCTAAATATCCTGAATCATAACTTTCCCCATCCTTAAGCAAAATATCATCCCTATATGGAGTATTAAATTTAAACTGTACATGACTTAATTCAGGAAGAGTTTTTTTAACAATTGTTATTCTTCCAGCTTGATATATCTTACTAACTTCTGCACTTGTCCTATTCAAAGTTAATTCCCCAACATGAACATCTACATTTGCTTGAATCTTAACATTACCGGGTTTACTAGAATTAATACTTACACTACACTTTCCAAGTTCATTAGTTGTACAAGTATTAATGTCTTCTACAAAACTAGCTTCACTATCATTTGTAGGTAAACTAAAGGTTACTAATTCATCACTTGCACTTACTTCTCCCTTACCAGGATTTTTAGTAACTGTAGCTGTTACTTCATGAGCTACTAATATATTGTTATACGCTTCCTCTGGTGTAAGTACTATTTTTCCATCTACATATGTTTTAACAGCACTCTCAGTTGTACTAATTTCAAATACTCGACCAAAATATTCTACACTTGCAGTTGCACTAGCTGTATATATTCCAGCACTACTTGAATTTATTGTATATGTACATATTCCATTAATTGTTCCAGGATTCGAGCAATTATCATCAATTACTGCAACACTAGGATCAGTTGAGGCTATGCTTACTGTTACAAAAGTATGAAGAGGAACTGGAATAAAGGAATCTGAATCGTTTTGACCAAACTTAACCTCAAAAGTATGTGAGTTATTTACTTCATTAGTTGCTGATTTGGTTATTGTTAATGTAGGTTCAATAATTACTTTAACTGTATTAACTTCACAGCTGTTATTCAATTCATTTTCTTCACTTACACTATTTGAAGGATCTACCAAACATAATCCAAGTAATCTAGGATTTCTAATCGTACCCTCAGATGATGGAGTAACTGGGATTTTAACTTGAACAACTGATCCTACAGGAATTGATAGACTATTAGTTGTACAATTCAATGTATTAAAACTTAAAAAACTACTAGATATTGAGCATGATAATGAACCAATAACTCCATCTCCTAGAGTAACTTCTGGGCTACCATATGATTCACCAAGTATTGGTAAATTATCAAGAAGTACATTTGAGTTGTTTCCAAAAACAGCAGTAGCATGACCTACATTACTTACTTCTAATATCCAATTAAATGTATTCCCAACAGTTGCAACTCCACTTACATCATTTGTTTTAGTTACTTTTAAATCAGGAACAACTACATGAATTGAATTTGAAATGGTATAGAGAGAACTTTGACCTAAAATTGAACATGAATCTCCACTGTGAATTCTAAAGTATGAGTTGTATGTTCCAGGAAAACTTGGAGCAGTTACTGTAAATGTTTCTGTGTATGTACCATTAGCATTATGATTAGGAGTATTTTTGCAAGATGGGATTAGTGGGAAAAGAGATAATTGCCAACTAGTAGATCCCCAAGCAGTTGAGCCACTTACAGTTGCATTAACTGATACTGTAATTGATTCACCAGGTAAAACAGTTACACTTGAACCTCCATTTAATGTCACACTATTAATTGTTCTACTATCTGTAAAGGTAGTACTTGAAACAATATTTCCATCATTATCTTTTATTTGTACAATATAGTTTGGTCTATAGTTTCCATCCAATTGATAATCATATGTAAAACTTCCAGTACTTGATGTTGTAAAATTATCAGTGTGAGTTATTGCTGGTTCGTCAGTTGAAGATACTACTATTATGTATAAAGTGTTAATTGCTAATCCATTTCCAGAAATAACTACATTGTCAGTTGGAGAATAGTCTGGTTTATCTGTAAATATGAATGGAGCTATTGTATATAGAGTTGATGCAATAGAATCAAATACATCTGGTTCTGTTGTCTTAATTTCAGAAACTTGAATTAAAGAACTTTCGCTTGTAGTGCTAGATTCACTTGAGCTTGCACTTGAACTTGCTACACTTTCACTACTATTTGAGCTTTCACTTGATTCACTACTTACAACTGGAGCTATTATTTCTGACTCTGCACTACTTGAACTTTCACTTGAAGTACTTTCTTCGGCTTTAACTAATTGAACTAATGAAATTGGAGAGAAAGAAAAAAACAAATTACAAAAAATCATGACTGAAACTACTAAAATCCTAAGGATTTTGTTAGTCATATGATATGAGGTAAGAAATAAACGGAACTTATTTGATCAGATAGTACTACTTAAAAATACAAAGTCAAGATGTATAACATTAATTAGAAAAGTTATCTCATATCCCTTATATTTTTATTAACCACAATAGGATTTTCATTTGTTAAATATGCTACTTGATTATCATATATTTTTTCTAGTTCGAGATACTTCTTAATTCTTGATTTGCTCATTAATTCCTGACAATATTTCACACACGATGCAAGAACAACACTTCTTAAATTTTCTTTATCATTTTGAGCTTCATTAAAAGCAATATGTACAGCAAGTGACCTAGCCATAAAGATAAATGGAATATTTTTCATATGTGTAAGGGAATTTTCATTGATAGTATAGTCTTTTTTAAGATAGTCAATAATTGGTTGTATACTTCCTAGTTCTTTGTATGGATTAACTAGAGCAAACATATCTGCATTATTTATTATTCTTGATTGGTAAATACAATATGGAGCTATAGCATATTCAAGATTAAGATTATTAACAACATTTTGGGTAGCTGTTCTGTATATTGGGTTTATAATATCAGGAATACCTTGCGGGTAATTTACAAAATTTCTAGAGTTATCTCCAACCCTCATATCACTTGCAATTAAAGTGAGAAAACCAAGATCCCTGAAAACATTCCTATTTGGAACAATATTTAGTAAATATGGTATTAATTCAGTTAGAGCATTTCTTGTACTCTTTTGAAACTCGCCAAATTTTATTGCTTCATTTTGTACTATTGCTACTTCTTTTGAAAGTGCATTTGAGAATTGATTTGTTTCCATATTAATTATTTAAATTAAATAAGTT
>JBAXKR010000011.1:0-14764 GCA_037135235.1 bacterium
CAAGTGCTATGATCCCCGCAAGTTTCATTTATCTTTAGTTAATCTTTTATTTATTAAATATTAACAATGGCAAACGGACTTAGAGAACCAGTTCATGCTAGAGACATTCCTGGGCATGAAGGAATGAAAGGTATTAATGGACTATTAAAAGGTGAACGATATATTTCAAAGAAAGAAGTTAAATTACTTAAAGACAACAATTTTGTTGAACTAGCTCAAGAAGGTCTTCGATTTGCACTTTCAGACTCTGATCGAATTAGTGGATGGTATGTTTTCAAAAATAAACATACTGGGGAACAAAAATACGGGAATCTTAAGTTTGAAAGAATTTCTGAAACACCATTAACAAAAGAAATTGTAAGAATTGATCCTCTTTCAGCTAGTTCTAATTACCAAATTTCAAACATAGGCGAAGTTGGACAACAGATAGATATAGTTGGAGCATTTCATTTTAACCCTGCATCAGTTCCATTATTTACATCAGAACAACTAGAATGTTACATAGATAGAATAGATATAGGAGTATTATTAGGTGATGATTCTACTTTAAAAGATGAAGCAATTTACAAACAAATAGATAATACATCAGAGGAAGAAGATACAAACAACATAATTGAAGACTTTATAAACGAAGATTCACCAGATTTCACTTATGCCCCAAGTAATCCAGGAGATAGAACACATTTATTTGCCTATCCTAGTAGAAATGAAAATGGATCGTTTAACGTAATAGAAGGTGTATTTGTGTTAAATGTAGGAAGATATGACTTAGGAATGCAAAGACAACTAAAATATGTTTCATTTAATGGTAGTCCAAAAGATATGGAATGGAAAAAAATATTAAGAGAAGAGTTTAATAAAAATATTGACCTTGAAGCACAGCTTGAAGTTCTTACAAAAGTAGGATTCCATGTTAATGAACTTTCAATTCCATTAATTGAAGACAATATGGGAAATACAATTATAGATATGGAAGAACTTCGAAGTAAATTAAGTTAAGGAGCTTTTTGTACTCCAAGTAAATCTTTTATTTCTAAAAATGTATTAACCCAAAGAGGAAATGCATTTAAAGTGGAAAATACAGCATCTTTTGGTTTATTTATCTTTATTATCATTGCAAACTTAGGATCTGGATTACCATCAAATCCTACATAAGTTGCATTAACTTCACCACTATTGTACCCAGGACCAGTAGTGCTTGCAATTTGTGCTGTACCAGATTTCCCAGCAATTAAATAATTAGCTGTATCCTTTTTGTATATAGTTGCCCCAATATTGTACTTAAATGTTTTTACTAGCATATCTCTAACAATTGAAGCTGAGTTTTCAGATATTACTTGTTCTTCGAGTTTTGGTTGAATTTTAATTTCTTCTTTTTCATCTATAACTGAGCTCACAATTTGTGGTTTCATTCTTTTTCCACCATTTGCAATTGTAGAAAATGCACTTACAACTTGAAGTGGTGTCATAGAGAGTCCTTGTCCAAAAGAATATGTAGCAAGGTCAATTTCGTTCCAATTTGCAACAGATTTAAGTGTTGGAGAACTCTCCTCAGCAAGACCTACTCCAGTAGTTTTTCCAATTCCAAATTTACGAAAATATGAATCCATTGTTGATATCCCTACTTTCTTTGCAACCATATATGCACCAATATTATCTGAAGTTTGAAGAGTTTGAAGAAGATTTTTGGGTGTTGGTGAGGCTCCTCTTCCTGCTACACATATATTCCATTTTATTCCATTATCTCTTTCATCTGATATTTCTATACAGCCTTTGTGGGATTTAAATAATTGCTCATCAGGAGTTACAAGACCTGAATCAATTCCAGCTGATGCTGTTAATGCTTTTACAACACTTCCAGGTTCATAAGGCTCACTTACATTTCGATTATTTAGTATCGATATTTCTGATTCATAATATTTATTTGGATCAAATTCAGGTGATAAAGCCATTGCTAATATATGTCCAGTTTTTGGATCCATAATTATTCCAGAAGTATATACTGCAGAATATTGTGCTCTTCCTTCATCAAGTTTTTGTTGAAGCACCTTTTGTAAACCTCTATCAATAGTTAATACAATATCTCTACCATCTTTTGAAGCATATTGTTCAAATTGTCCTCCTAGAATAACGTTACCATAGCTATCTTTTTCAACCGTTGACTTACCCTTTTGAGGTTTCATTTCTCCATCATAGTAGCCTTCAACTCCATTATTTGCCTTATCTTTACCATCAATATCTTTCCCCATATATCCAATAACGTGAGATGCAAATTCATTATTTGGATAAACTCTTTTTTCAGTATTTTCAACAATATATCCCTCAAGTCTATTACCTGATTTATCTTTATTCAAAGCCAAAACCTTGTTTTTAGTATCTAAATCAATTTTTTCAGCTATCTTGAAGTAATTTGATTTGCTTGAATCAATATCCGAAAGTAGTTTAATCTTATCAAGTCCTAGAACAGTTGCCATTTTTGTAGCAAACTCATCTCTAGTTTGAGATTTTCCTTCTTCACTAGCTTTTAGCTCAACTTTATATACAAATATATCAAAAGCAGGAGATGTATATGCTAGAACAGATCTATCTGAGCTTAATATATTGCCCCTTTTACCTACAGATTTTTCTACTTTAGTTCTATCTGATGCAAGTCCACTGTAATATGGATAATCAATAACTTGCCATCTATACAAAAATACAGTAATTAATACTGTAAAGACGATGAAGGTCAACCATGATAGTCGTAGTTTAACTTTGTCTAACATTTGGTTATTTTACTAAACTCACAGTATTATTGATATCAAGAGTTTTAATATCAGTAGCTTTTACTAATCCATATTTCTCAGTAACAATTTGCTCTATTCTTGTAATACTTTGAAGGTCATTAATTTCAGAGCTAATCTTATCATTCTCCTGATTGATTTCTTTTTGCATTTTAATTATATTTGCAAGTTTATCTCCTTGAGTTCCGTAAAGTCCTAATACAACTAATTGAACTCCCATAAAGACAAACAAGATAAATACTCCAAGAATAGAAAATCTATTCTTTACTATGAAAGAATTTTCTGAAACTATGTTTTTGTTTATTCTACTTCTAGTCATTTTGTTTATTCTATTTAATAAATCCTCTAAGTTTTGCACTTCTACTCCTTGGATTCTTTAAGATCTCCTTAGGAGTTGGCTTAATTTCTTTATCTGATATCGATACTAAATTATTCGAAACAATATATTCATTAATTATTCTGTCTTCTCCTGAATGAAAGCTCACCATAATTACTCTTCCATCAAGGTCTATTGCATTAATACTTGCCGAAAGTAACTGCTTTAAGCTCACTAATTCTATATTTACAGCTATTCTTAAAGCTTGGAATATTCTTTGATAAAAATCCTCTATATCAAAGATTCCTTTAATTGTGTCTAGTACTTTTAAAAGATCACCTACTTTTTCAAACTTTAATTTTAATCTTTGAGCTATTACACTTTCAGCTACAATTCTTGCCTTTGGTTCATTTGCATACTCACTAAATATTTTTGATAACTCTTTTTGAGTAAATGTATTTAATAGATCTTTTGCTTTTAAACTTTTTCTAACATCCATTCTCATATCCAACTCATCACTTAAGTTTCTAAAGCTAAAACCTCTTCCATTATTTAGTTGATCTGATGAAAATCCCAAATCAGCAACTATTCCTAAAACCTGCTTTTCTTTTTTATAAAGAGCGACTAATTCTTCAAGATTAGAAAAATTAGTATTTACTAAAACTACATCTGTCTTTCCTATCTTGTAAGAAAACATTTTAGTTTTTATGTACTCCAAATCAATCTCACTTTCTTTTATCTCTACTCCATAATCTTTCTTAGTTTTCTCTACATATGCTTTAATAGAGTCAATATCTTGATCTATCCCTATTAGCAAACTACCTTTAGCAAATCTATTTAAGTTCTCTATTAACATCTCAAAATACCCACCTCCACCCAATGTGCAATCAATATATATTCCCTGATCTTTAATATTCAGATTAGTAATTACTTCTTGTAAAAGAACTGGTACATGTTTACTCATTTACTTTTCCCATTTTGAATTATCTCTGACAATTTCGAACTAATATTTTCGCTATTTTTATTTAATTCTTCTTCTTTCTCATTCCAAAGCTCATAATCCCAAAGCTCAACCCAGTCAACTAATCCTAAAAAAATACTTTCAGCTTTTAGTTTTGCAAACTTCTTAAGCTCACTTGAAACTACAAATCTTCCTTGCTTATCTAGCTCAACTTCTTCTGCACTTCCAACTAAGAATCTCTTTGTATCTCGAATATTTGAATTAACAAAAGGTATATCTTTAAAACTATCTAGTAATACTTGAAATTTGCTTTGATCAACTATGATTAGACAGTTTTCATATCCTTTAGTGATAATCAAATTATTTCCTAGTTCATCTTTGAACTTTTTAGGAAAAGCTATTCGATTCTTTTCACCTAAACTATTTTTAAAAGATCCAATTAGCATAAGGTTTATTTAATATTTCACCACTTATCACCACTTTCTGACACAAATATATACATATAGGGGAAAGTCGTCAAAAAAAAAGATACGAATATGTATAGAATATTTAGGAATTGGGTATTATTTTCGAATTTCTAGCTATTTTCAAATCGATTTAGTAAACGAGCAGTTAAATCTACTAAAAGATCTTGTTTAAAAATATTGGCAACAATTCCAGAATTGTTATCAACACTATTATCACTATTCATTTGGGATACTAGAGTAGAAGTATGTTCCTCTATTGAGCCAAGTTTTCTATTAAGTTGAACTACAAGGTATGGAAGATCTGTTTCTGGAATTGCAGTTATATTTTTCTCCCATGTTTCAACTGTTGAAACAAGCATATTCCTAATCCTAAATATCATAGGTTTTGCACCAATAACATCTTCATTTAAGAATAGTCCTTGTAGTCTACCTATTTCCATACTACCAATTGTATCTAACTTTGAGAATAAATTTGTAAGTCCGTAATCCTTGAGTAAAACAGTTTCAGAATTATTTAATTCAGGCATTCATAATAATTAATAAATATTATAGTAAAAAACGATTGTACTATAAGTGCAAAGAATTACTTTAATAATATTATAAGTTAAAGATACTAAAAAACAATTTTTTTATCTATATTATTGTCAAAATAGTAATTCCTACACATGTTTATAACTTTTATTTGACTAGTTAATATATGTTGAGCATAGTAAGTCTCACAATATCGAGTGCCGTAATCCGATTCAACAACTTCAGACTCAAATGGTATAAACTTGGTTAATTCATACTTTTCTACTTCTAAAACATACAGTAATGATTCTAAGTCAGAAATATTTGTTTCAGGTAATAATTTTTCCCATGAAGCTAAAATGAGATCAATATCGGTTCTAAACATTGTTTCAACATTACGAGAGCTTTTAAGATCATGTCCTGAATACATACTTGTTATACTATCGGCATGTTTCGATATAGCTTTGTAAACATTTCCATGCATATTTTCAAATTCACGATATGCATTTTGTTTATTTTCAATCAGAGGAACGATATCAGAAGAAGAGGAGTAAGAAGCGCCATCAAAATTCGATATTTCCATAAGGTAGATTAATAAATAAAATTTTAAGAGATTATCATATTATTTTATTTATGGCAAATTTTTAATTCTACTCAAAATACTATTTATTATTAGCAAGATATTCTCTAGTTAAAGATTCTGAAGGTAAAGCTTTGTTTCCAAGCATATGAGGAATGTAGCTTTCTCCTTTATCTAATCTATCACTAAATTCTATTTGTAGCTTTTTGAATATTGGTAACTCACATGTTTTCTTATTAAATTCTGTTATTTCAATTTCCTTTCTAGTACTTCTTATCATATTCATTACATCAATATCTATTTGTGATTCCATAATTAATTTATATTAATATTTGAATTATTGTTATATGGACATATTCCACGACTTTCAATTTTATCCGTTTTAGCTGAAAGCTCACCTTGAAACAAATTACAATAATATGGGAAAGTAGTTTTTGAATCTGCACTCACTTTATAAGCTAACCTTCCAATTGCACAATTTAATGCACATTTTAAATTAGCTCTTGTATCCAAAGCTATGATATCAAAGATACTTTCAGCTACAAAAGATGTTTCATCCATATATTTAATTTAATATATAAACTAGACTATTCATACTTCATATCTTCTTTTCCCTTTCTTACAGCTCCTGCAACTCTCTTAAGATCTGATGGGAATAAGGTTGCCTCTCGTATATTACTAAATCCAAAGATTTGTTTAGTCATTCTTTCAAGTCCAAATGAGAATCCTGCTTCTGAAGGCATTCCATATTGAAAAGCCATAAGATAATGTTTTGCATCTTCTCCTGATAAGCCTTGTAACTTCATATTCTCAACAAGTTTTTCATAGATATGTATTCTATGTGTTCCAGATAACCATTCTAATCCTCTACATTCCAAGTCATAACTTAATGATTCATCTTTGTCTTCAGTTTCTTTTGTAACAGATGGAGCACCTACTTCGTTATTCCAAGTATAGAAATTCTTGTTTGCTTTAAAGTTTAATAACCATAGAAAATCAGAGTCATACTTTTCTAGTACATACTTTGCTATTTCTCTCTCATCTTCTGGATCCAAATCTAGTTCTTCTCTTTTTGCTGATTTTCCAGTTCTTTCTTCAATTATCTTTAAAGCTTCTTTTACTTTTATTCTAGGAAACTTTCCTTCTGGAAGCTTTGGGAGTGTTACATTCCATAAGGCTAACTCTTCTTTATAGTTCATTCCTACACAGTCAAAAATATGCCTAGTTGTTCTTTCAATTACATCTAGTACTTCTTCATATGAGTCAATGAACCCCATTTCTCCATCCATTTGAGTAATCTCCATCAAATGTCTTACAGTATTATGTTTTTCTGCTCTAAATACTGTTCCAATTGTAAACACTCTTTCAAATCCACCTACCATAATTTGTTTATAGAACTGTGGACTTTGTGCAAGATATGCTTTTCCATCAAAATAGTTAACCTCAAAAACTGATGCACCACTTTCTGAAGCAGCACCAAGAAGTATTGGATTTCTAAATTCCATAAATCCTTGAACTCTCATACTATCTGCAAATGCGGTAAGAATTCCTGCTTGAACTTTAAACACAGCTTGTATTTTAGGATGTCTTATCACAACAGGTCTAAGATCAAGCATAGTATCTAGTTCTCCATGTATATCTTCTTTTGATATATCGATAGGGCTTGGGAAAGTTACAGGAACTAATACTTTAACTTTTCCATTTTGAACTTCATACCCATACTTTGATTTTGGAGCTGAAACTGACTTACCTTGAACTTCAAGTATTGTACCTGTGTACAAATTACTAAGTTTCTCCATCTCTTCTTTTGATTCAATTATTATTTGAGCAAATCCACCTCTATCTCTTAATACCAAAAATGCAATTGAGCCTAGTTTTCTAAAATTATGTAACCATCCTTTAAGAAGTACATCAGTATCAACTTTTGCTTTTAATTCATTAGTTAAAGTTCTTCTCATAAAAATATGATAAAAAATTAAATAGACTATATATATTGTATACAAAACAAAACACCCTTATGTAACTACCATTTCTGATATTTACATAAGGGCGTTTTAAACGCGTTACCACCTTATTTCTTCTCAGCCTTTCTCAAAGCTTTAGCTTTAACGGGCTTCCCGTAGAGTTCTAATTTAATAACTTGCTCAAATAGTTATATTATTTGAATAATTATTATTTCTTCTCTAAACTCCCCTGTGTCACAGGATCAAAGTTATATAAATCATTGTAACAATATATCCCAATTGTTTCAAAACAATTTTTACTATTAAAGACTTAACACCTAGATTCATTTCTGCTAGATTATTATTGAATCAATTAATTGAGAAGTAAGAAATGAGCATAAACATACAAATAGGGCCAGCGGAAGCTGGAATATTGATATTTACATTCATAGCACTTGTTGGATTAGTGATTTTTCTATTAGTTAAATTAAATAGAAAAATAGAGGAAGTTGGTAGACCTAAATTTGGATTTTTAGGTAAATCATTAACATATACAGTGGCAGCAGTTATGTTAGGCATAGGTTCAGTAATATTTGTTGGCTACAATTTAGGACGTATTAATTCAAATGATACTAGAACAAATGCAAATAATAGCTACAAGATTGATTTCCAATCATTTGATTTAGAATCTTCTGATAAAACAAAAGCTAAAATTGCATTGTCGGGAGTTGTATTAGAAGATTCAATTGTTTGGGGAAATAACCTATATGATTTAACTTGGAGCATATCAAATTCAAATAGTACGATTCCACCTATTGTTGAAAAAACTAGAGGAAAAGATTCTCCAAGCTATATTACAGTAGACTTGAATAAGGAGATTTATGAAATAACAGTAAAAGCTCAAAATGGAACAACAGTAATATCAAAGACAAAAGAAATAGATTTAAGATATAAATAAGTGATTAATTTTCTATTTCCAACAATTAAAAATGATTATTCACCAAAGATATTTGAAAGTAAATTTCTCTTAACTCTCGCTGTCTTTATATTCCTATTTAACTTCCTATCTTTTAATTACCTTCCAGGCTTTATTAACAAAGTGGAAGCAGGAAGTATTAATGCTACTGATTTAATTCAGCTTACTAACGAGTCTAGACAAAGTGCTGGACTTGTAGAACTTAATCAAAGTGCTGAATTAACAGCTGCAGCAAAATCAAAATCAGAAGATATGTTTGCTAAAGGATATTGGGCACATTTTGGGCCAAATGGGGAAACACCGTGGCAATTCATTAAAGAAGCTGGATACATATATGTATTTGCTGGAGAAAATTTAGCTAAAGGATTTTCAACATCCTCTGCAGTACATGATGCATGGCTTAATTCTCCAACTCATAAAGCAAATATTATGAAGCCTGAATTTAGAGATATTGGAATGTATGTAGCAGAAGGTAACTTGGCTGGAGAACAAACTACACTTGTAGTACAAATGTTTGGATCTAAAACTGACACTTCAAAAGATAAAGTAGCAGCAAATACTACTTCCAAAGCCTCAAGTTCAAAATCTATTAGTACTTCTTCAAAGCAATCATCAACTAGTAGTAATTCAAATATAAAAGACACTACTCCTCCAATAAAACCAACTATTACAAATCCTATTAATAATGGATTTACAAATGAACCAATTATTAAAATTACTGGTAGTGCTGAAAATGGTAGTACTGTTAAAGTATACTTGAATAACACCTACAACACTGAAGGAATTACTTCAAATTCTATATATTCTATTCAATTATCAACTGAACTTCAAAAAGGAGATAATTTAATTGAAGCTGAGTCAATTGATAATTCTGGGAATATTAGTCTTAAATCAGATCCAGTAAAAATAACCTACGACACAACAGTTCCAGTAATTGATACAAGTAGTTTCAAAGTGATAGATAAGAAAGATAATATATATACACTTCTCTTTTCAATAGATGAACCAACAGCAATTAAAGATATTACTGCAACACTTGATTCAACAAATCTAATAGTTTCAGCAATAAATTCAACAGATTATAAAATTGAAGGAGTTAATATTGAAACACTAAAGTTAGTTAAAGGAATAGACATACACGCTGAAGATGTAGCAGGGAATAAAACTGATATATTACTTGATGGTGTATCACTAAACTCAGAAATGGAGAAATATACAAGTAATAGTGTAACTGGAACATACAATGGATTTGAAGAAATCTTAAATTCAATTACAAATTTAAGTATTAGACAGCAAATAAATATAGGGATTGCCTTATTCATATTAATGTTCTTACTAGTAGACTTCATCATTCTATTTAGAATTAAAAAATTGCATCCAGAAAGAGGAAAGTCAGCATTACACTTACCTCACCTTGTACTTGTAATAGCTATATTAATATTTAGTGGACTTGGGAGTATAAAATAAATGAAAATCTTTATTAAAGATTACAAAAGATCGATTATTGTTAGCATTCTTTGCTTTGTTAGTTTTTTTTCCTTAAATGAAGTACTAACAGAAAAACGATATGAATTATTCTATTTTTTTTCAGTTTTACTTAGTTTTCTATTCCTATTGTTAATTTATTTTGATCATGTAACTAATGTAAAGAAGTACAATCAGAAACAAATATTTTCACTTGAAAAAAGTTACTATTTACAGCATATTTTAAATCACTATGTTGTTCCTGTTTCATTATATTTATTTTCTCTTCTCTTTATATTTTTAAACAATAACTTTCCCTTAAAGATAGTAATATTCTTCATAGTAAGTGTCTCATTACTAATATGCTTAATTAATGTTAGAAGCTATTTTCTTAATAAATTAACACTAGAACACTCTACTCACAGTATTTACGATGGTATGAAGTTAATAGGTTTCTTTTTAGCATCCAATGCCCTACTGCATATATATTTTAACGGATCAATAAACATATTCTTTGAATTAATATTTTTAGCTGTAGTTACAATAATTGGTATTGGATTAATATTTGTAAGAAGTGGTCTTTATTCAAAAGATATAGCATTAACAGTTATATTAAGCTCAATAATCATAACTCTCTTAGCTTTTTTATCTATAAAGGTACTTAACTTAACTCTAGTACAAACAAATATTGGATTACTCACACTTTTTTACTTCATAGTAGCTGTAATTCATCATAAGATTGAAGGCACTTTAACGAAGAAGATCGTAGTAAACTACTTAATGTTTTCACTTATCATAATTGCTCTAATGTATGGTATGAGATAGAATACAATTATCAAGATACAAGAATGTTTTTTGATCTTCTCAATTGTTAATTTTTAAACATACTCATATGGAAATTAGAATTACCCACAGAACAACTCCACTTACTGAAGCTATGAGCACATATATTACAGAAAAGTTTTCTAAGTTTGAAAAACGAGTAGATCAAGGTGAAATATTTGATGTAATATATACATCTCAAGTACAAAATAAAGGAACTGATTCAGACCATAAAATAGAGGTACTGTGTAAATCTAATGGTAAGTTTGTAAAGGTAGAAAAAGAAGCCTCCGACTTCTATAGTCTTATTGATAATGTTGAGAAAGTACTTCGAGTAGAATTCAACAAGGTGAAGGGTAAATGAAGATTCTATTTTCATTTTCTTAATATATACTTACTAGTATATAATCATACGATTCTAAATTAAATTTTGTGTATATAACTATGACCTCCATATTTTCCAAAATCTTCGATTCAAATGAAAAACAAATTGATAAGTATATGAAGAGAATCAAGCCGGTTAATGACATCGAAGAAACTGTTTCCAAAATGAGTTTTGATGACATGAAAAGTAGAGTTAGTGAAATGAAAGTAGAACTAAAGCCAATAATGGATAAGTTATCTGATTCTGACATAGACTCTATTCATACAATAAAGGATAGAAAGAATATGAATAAAGTAGAAATTGAGCTAAAAGATAAGCTATTTGAATTTCTTCCAGAGGTATTTGCCTTTATTAGAGAAATTGCAAAAAGAAAGTATTCTAGACGACATTTTGATGTTCAATTAATTGGTGGATATGTACTATCAGAGGGGAAAATATCAGAACTCAAAACTGGAGAAGGTAAAACACAAGTTGCATGGCTTCCTCTAGCTCTTTATGCACTTACAGGAAGAGGATCTCATCTTGTTACAGTTAATGACTATTTAGCAAGATCTCATGGAGAATATGCTGGACATATATTTTGTGAGCTAGGATTAAGTGTAGGAATTACAGAACCAAACTCATCTTACCTATTTGTTAATGATAGTGAATTAGAAAAGATTAAAGGAAAAGAAGTATTTGAAGAAAGACAAAAGATAAAGATTGAAAATCCAGGAGACACAAGAGGACATAATTTAATCAAAGCAACTAAAAAAGAAGCATACAAGGCGGATATTCTGTATGCTACAAACAATGAAATTGGATTTGATTACTTAAGAGACAATATGGCAGTTGATTCCGTAGATAAAGTTCAAAGAGAGCTATACTTTTGTATTGTTGATGAAGTTGACTCAATATTAATTGATGAAGCAAGAACCCCACTTATCATATCAGCTCCTGCTGAAGCATCTAATGAACTTTACTTTAAATTTTCTAAGCTTGTTGAAAAGCTTGAAGAAAAAACAGACTACACACTTGATGAAAAATCTAGATCAGTATCTTTAACTGACCAAGGTGCTGAAAAAATGGAAAAACTACTAGATGTTAAAAACATTTGGGAAAACTATTCTCTTGCACATCATATGGAAAATGCTCTAAAGGCAAGAGTTTTATTCAAAAATGGTGATGAGTATTTAGTTAGAAATGGCGAGGTTATGATAGTAGATGAATTTACAGGAAGAATATTACCAGGTAGAAGATATTCTGAAGGATTACACCAAGCAATAGAGGCTAAAGAAGGTGTTGAAATTAAAAATGAAAGTAAAACATTAGCTACAATCACATTTCAAAACCTATTTAGAGTTTACAAGCATTTGTCAGGTATGACTGGAACAGCTGAAACAGAAGCTGAAGAATTCTTTAAGATATATAGCCTTGAAGTAGTTGTAATTATTACAAATAGACCAGTACTTAGAAAAGATCAAACAGATATTGTATACAAAAATCAAAACTCTAAGTTTAGAGCAGTTGTAAAAGACATTAAAGAAAAACATGAACAAGGTCAGCCAGTTTTAGTTGGTACTACTTCTGTTGAAAAATCAGAAATTCTTTCCAGACTACTTGGAGATATAGGGATAGAACATGAAGTACTTAATGCAAAATACCATGAAAAAGAAGCCTCTATTATTTCAAAGGCTGGTAGAAAAGATGCAGTAACTATAGCTACAAATATGGCAGGTAGAGGAACTGATATTAAACTCGATAAAGGGGTAAATGAATTAGGAGGTCTTCATGTAATAGGTACAGAAAGACATGAAGCAAGACGTATTGATAATCAATTAAGAGGTCGTTCAGGTAGACAAGGAGATAATGGAAGTACAAGATTCTATGTTGCACTAGATGATGAAATTATGAAGCTACAAGGTGGAATGATAGTTCAAAACCTTATGAGTGCAATAAAGATTGATGAAGACTTACCAATTGAAGCTGCAATTATTGGAAAAACCATTGAAAATGCTCAAAAAAGAGTAGAAGGACAAAACTTTGATATTAGAAAAAGTCTTGTGGATTATGATGATGTTATGAATATGCAAAGAGAGATATTCTATTCAAGAAGAAGAAATATATTATTCTCATCTGAAAAAGCTAATTTAGAAAAAGATCCAAAATCTGGAGAAATAGATGAAACAGCAAAGTTAGCAAGAGAAGACCTACGATCTCAAATAACGGAGATTATGAATGTACATGTTGAAACATTAATTGATGAACATTTCTTTATTGAAAGAGAAGATAAAACCGATAAATCAAAGCTAATAGATGCATTTATTGATATATCAGATGATATAAGCATAATTAAAGCTATTGAAAGAGTAAAAGCAAAAGGATCTAAATATTTATCAGATGTAGAAATCCCACTAGGTAAAGAAAATTTAATTGTACTTTTAACTTCAGCTATTGAAAAACACGAAAAAGAAGAATTAAAAGAATTTTTTGTTGAAATATCAAATGAGTTAATACTCATGAAAGAAGAAGAGTTAGGAGAAGTTAAGCTATTAATCATAGCAAAAGCAGTTATGCTACAAACAATGGATGAGTTATGGACAGAACATCTTGAGGCAATGCAAGATTTAAGAGAAGGTATTGGACTTAGAGGTTACGCACAAAGAGATCCTTTAGTTGAATACAAAAATGAAGGATTTAGTGTATTTGATAGATTTATTGGAGCAGTTGACAGTCAAGTTGCTTCAAGAATTCTTAAAGTAAGAGAAATTAAAGTTGAAAGTCTACTAAATGAACAACCAACCTTTACAAATGAAGAACAAGTTAACAAGACACTAGAACAAGGAACATTAAACTTAGAATCCCCTGTTTCAGATAATTTTAATCAAGAACAAGGATTTAATAAGCTCGTAAAACCTGTAATTAAAGATAAATCAAATCCATATTCTGAAATGAGACTTGGCAGAAATGATCCATGTCCTTGTGGAAGTGGGAAAAAGTACAAGAAATGTCATGGGAAAAATGGATAAAATCTGATTATTAAGGTGTATTTTGTACTTGGAATTTTAAAAAGTGCTTGATTTCACTAAACTAGTATGATTATATTAATTAGGTAAAAATTGATGACAACGTAATTACGTGATATAATAGTCACACTATAAGTTTAGTCGTCATAAAATAATGGCACTACAAAGTCCAACACTAAGAGGTGGTTTAAAATTACCAAAAGGTAATAACTCCTCTCCCGACAAGAACGAAGTATCCACTCCAGATGATTCTCAAAATGAGATTCGTAGATATGCACTGAAACACCCTCTCCTAAATGCTCTTGAAACAAAGATACTTGGAGCAAAAGCTATATATAATGCAAACAAACAGAAAGTAGAATATGTAATGGATAGCATTCGAAAGACCAGATTTGCACTTTCACTTTCTGGTGTATTAATATTAGGTATTACTGTTGCTGGTATAACCACAGCATCAAGACCTTCTTCTATAGATGAAAAATCAGCACCACAAAATCAATCAGCACCGCTAATAGTTAATCCAACTGAAACATCTACTGTAACTGTTGTTCC
>JBAXKR010000012.1:0-14149 GCA_037135235.1 bacterium
CAAATGTATCAAAGGTAGTAGTACTATCTATACCTAGTTTCATAAATATTTCGTATGACAAATCTAATCCTAGAGTGCAATTAACTGTAAATACAACTGCATTTAATGCATTACCAGTAACTGAACAAGGAAAATCATATACAATCAAATTACTTGGTATTCCAAATGATCAAACATCATATAGACTACTAAGCTTTTCACTTAAGATAACAAATTCATCAACTCCAACAACAGTAGGAGCATTAACTATGAAGAATCCTGTAAATTACAATTCATCAACTGGGTGTGAAGCAACTGATGAATCAAATAGTAAAGTATCATGGAAATCATTCGCAAGTGATACAGAATGTATGAATTCAAGAAATAATCCAGTTATTACAACAAGTGAAACAGTAAACGTAGATTATCAAACTGAATGTACAAATAATCCTGCTCAAAAAACCGTAAATGTCTTAGTAGGAGCAACAGACGCTGATGGAGATTTAACAAGTTTTGAAATTGATAAAACTTTACCTGTAACAAACAATGCAAGAATTGAAGAAAGCTTAGATACATATATTCAAAGAATTACAAGCAGTATTGAGGCATCAAATGGAACAAAAACATATCCAACATTTGAATACCAAAATATTATTAAGCTTGACTTACAACCTTCTGATATTGGAAAAACAATCCCAATAAAGGTTTTAGCTATCAACAAAAATAATACTCAATTTAGAGTTTCTAAAACAATTAATGTAAAAGTTAATGAAAAAGTTGTAAATACAAATCCAAACTTAACCGCATCAATTACTACACCTAATTTACCAGTGGTGCTAAAAGATGCTACTTCAGTAAAGTGGAGTGTATCTAATTCTTGTGACTTCATTAGATACAAAGTTGAGCTTTGGGATAAATATTGTACAACTCTTAAATCAAAAATAGTTGATGAGACATTCTTAAGTCAACTTCCAACTAGTAAGAGTTTTGAAACAAACTGGGATACTAGAAGTGTAAGTGATGGAGAATATTGTTTTAGAGTATTTGTTAGAAACACAATTAATGATGCTTACCAAGTAGGTAATTCAGGTATTGTTACTGTTCAAAACAACCCTATTGTAAATCATAGCCCAAGTATAATATCAACTCCTGCAATAACTAATATTAAAGTGGGAGAAATATTTAATTATGTAATCAAAACAGCTGATCAAGACTTGGATGCTGTAAGTATAGTAGTTAATAAAAAATCAGATTGGTTAACACTAACTGGTTCAACTTTATCAGGAACTACAAAAACAACAGGAAAGTATGATGTATCAATATCTGCAAAAGATGCAAAAGATGCACTTAGTGTTCCTCAAATGTTTTCAATTACAGTCTCTCCAAGTGATAACACACCATCAGTAATTACATACGATGCATTTCCAACTGGAAATACAATCTCAGGAACATATGTATTTAAATGGAATGTAACTGATGGGAATGGAATTAAAACACTAGTACTTAATATCTCTTCAGATGGAACTACTTGGACAAAATTATCTGATTTAAAAACTACAGATAAATCATATAGTTTAGACACTAGCAAATACAAAAGTGGAGAGTACTATTTGAAATTAGTAGTAACTGATAATAAAAATGACGTAGTAGAAAAATTATCTGATAAATTCATAATTCAAAATAGTGAAGTAACTGGAACTATAACAGTTGCATCACATGAGCCAGCTGTAAGTCAAAAGGTTACTGCATTAAGACCTGAAATTAGTGTTAAATTAGTACTACCAACTGGTAAAACATTAGATGAAACAAAGTTTGTAGTTACGATTGATGAGAAAGTAATATCAACCTTATGTAAATATGTTGCTCCAGATCTTAAATGTACTCTTGATAAAGATCTAGCAATAGGAAGTCATAAAGTAAATGTAGAATACTATGATAATACTGGAGTAAAAGGAGTAGAAACATGGGAGTTTGAAATATCTAGTGCAACTGAAATTTCTAACTCAAGTGTATCAAGTCAAATTACATCACAAGTTACTTCTCAAACGACTGAAGATCCAAATACAATAACAATATTTGGAAGAAGCATTTCAAAAGCACTAGGAATATTGTTAGTAATTCTTTGTATTGCAGGAGTCCTCATATTCTTAGTTCCACTTATCATATTCAAAGTGTGGAAGAAAAAAGATTCTGGAAGTGACGATGATACACCAAAACCACCTTCATTTGGACCTGCTAAAGTATCTCCAACCGTTACAAATGTTGGTATAGATAAAGTAGAGTCTAAAGAGAAGAAGTTTGAACCAGCATTTTCTTACAACACAAAAAAAGAATTTGATATCAATAAGACAATCAATTCAAGTACAGATGTTTCCACTCAACCTGAAGTAAAAAAACATAGTGTTGTAACAAATATTCCAATTGTGAATACACCTACTAATACTGGTGAATTGGCTAGTCAAAATTCAAGCTTCCCAAACACAAACAAATATGATAACCTCCCACAAAGCGATACAAGATTGAAAAATGATCCGAGTGCAAGTGAGCCAAATAGTACATGGGGATTAGCAAGCAGAATTAAGCAAAGTGATGGATCAGGAGTTCAAAACAATGGCGGTAATGGAATTTAATTGAGTAGGTACGCGAACCTTCCCATCTTTGTAAGTAGATATATTTGCAAGGATGGGATTTTGTATGTATAACGTTATCTAGATTTATGTTAAACAACATATACGAAACAAGGGAAAAGTATTCTAAGTCAGAAAACTTCATTGACCTCATCTCTACAGACCTCTCCAAAATATATTCATACCCAGTAGATAAATTAAACTCCTACATAAAAAAATATATTGATAATAGAGTATACGAACCTGATTCAAAAGGAATATTAAAGGCAAGACTTGCAATTTCAAATTACGAAAACTCAAAACTTGAAGGGTGTAAGATTGAAGCCGAGAATATATTTATTACTGCATCCACCTCAGAAAGCTATAACCTGATATTTCAAACTCTTACAAAATCAAATAATACTAAAGAAAAATATGAGGTGCTTTTACCAAATCCAAGTTATCCACTATTTGAAGAGTTAACAAAATATTCAAACCTAGATGCTAAATATTACAATCAAGTTAGAGACAATAACTGGGAAGTAGATCTTGAGTCTATTATTAAAAATATTACTTGTAAAACCAAGTTTATTGTATTAATTAGCCCCAATAACCCAACAGGAAATGTAATAAATAATGAAGTTTTTAAAAAGATATGTTCCATTGCAAATAGAAATAAAATAGTAATAATAATTGATGAAGTATTTAATGAGTTCACTTATGAAAACGAAATAACTTGGGATATGTCAGGTATAGTTAAGTTTGAAGATCTAATAATCTTCAAACTTAATGGAATATCAAAAATGTTTGCACTCCCAGATTTTAAACTTGCATGGATAGAAATATATGGAGAAAGTACAAAAAAAGAAGAATTAATTGAAGAACTAGAGATTAGTAATGATATGTTCTTAAGTGCAAACTCAATATCACAAAACATACTTCCTGATCTATTTAATGATATTGATTGTATGAAAGATCTTAAGAATAAGCTGAAAACAAATTTTAAAATAATTAATGACAAACTAAGTAAACAAAGTGATTTTGAATATATTCTACCTAAAGCTGGGATTCACTTAATATTAACTACGAAAAAGGAGTATAGTGTCGTGGGGAAAAGTTTAGAAGAGATTGAAGAGATATTTGTCTCAAAACTAATTGAAAAAGAAGAAGTGTTTATACATCCAGGTTTTTTCTATGATTATCATGATCAAAAAAGATTAAGTTTTGTAATGAGTATTGCTAATGACACAATAAAATTAACTAAAGGTTTAGATAGACTATTTAAATTTTTAACAACTTTCCATGGCTAATTACATATTTGTTTCAGGTGGCGTTATTTCTGGCATCGGTAAGGGAGTTACATCAGCAGCAATAGGAGTACTTTTAAAAAAACAAGGATATAAGGTGACGGCTGTTAAGTGTGAAAACTATCTTAATGTTGATTCTGGGACAATTAACCCTATTGAGCATGGAGATCCTTTCCTAACACAAGATGGAACAGAATCAGATATGGATCTTGGTACATATGAAAGATTTCTAAACCAAGAAATGGCTATAGAAAACTTCATTACTTTCGGACAAATATATAAATCAATTATTGAAAAAGAAAGAGCATTTGGATACAAAGGAAAAACTGTAGATCCAACTGAAGAAGTTTGTGAAGAGGTAATTAGAAGAATATATAAGGCTCAAAAGAAAACTAATGCAGATTTTGTACTAGTAGAGTTAGGTGGAACTGCAGGAGAGTATCAAAATGTATTCTACTATGAAGCATCTAGAAGAATGAAGTATCAAAAGAAAGAAAAGGTTATTCATGTTCATGTAGCTTATGCACCATTTCCTTCACATCTGGGAGAACCAAAAGCAAAACCTATTCAACTCTCAGTAAAGACTTTAAATACAATGGGAATTCAACCTGACTTTGTTGTTGTAAGATCTGAAGTTCACTTTGATGAAAGAAGAAGAGAAAAGCTTTCGCTATACTGTAACCTAGATTCAGGAGATGTAATAGAGAATCCTAATTTAACTACAATATATGAATTACCAGGAGTATTGAATGACCAAAATTTATCACAAAAAATAATTTCAAAAATTAATTTTAAATATAGAACAAGACTTAGATCAAAATCAAAATTAGATCTTTCAGATTGGAATAGCTTGGTTAAAGATATTAAAGCTGTGAAGGTTGAAAAACCTAATGGAGAACCAGTACTTGCAATTGTAGGAAAATATTTTGCAACTGGAGAATATTTCTTAGCAGATTCGTATGCAGCACTCTTAGAATCAATTAATCATGCATCATGGAGACTTGGAAAGAAAATCTCAATTAAATATGTTAATAGTGAGTCTGAAGAAAAGAACATCGATAAAGCATTAAAAGGTGTAAGTGGAATTATAGTTCCAATTGGTTGGGGGAACAGAGGTGCAGAGGGTAAAATTAAAGCTATAGAGTATGCAAGAGTTAATAAGATTCCATATCTTGGACTTTGTTATGGAATGCAACTTGCAGGTGTTGAATGGGCTAGAGATGTCCTAAATTTAAAAGATGCTAACACTGAAGAAAATGATCCAAAGACAAAAAATCCAATTATTCATTTAATTCCTGAAAAAGAAAACTACGTTAGAATTAAATCAAAAGGGGTAACTATGAGACTTGGAGGATACGACTGTGTTGTTAAACCTGGAACACTTGCGTACGACATATATTCTAAATATCCGGAATCAATTCTGAAAAAGAATTCAGACAATACAATTCTAGTTAATGAACGACATAGACATAGATTTGAATTTAATAACACTTACAGAGAACAATTTGAAAAGTCTGGGTTTGTATTTAGTGGAACATCTCCTGACAATTTCTTTGTTGAGATGATAGAGTTACCAAAGAAAACACATCCATTTTTCTTTGCTACTCAAGCTCATCCTGAATATAAATCAACACCACTAAACCCTCATCCAGTGTTTTTGGAGTTTCTTAAAACTTTGAAGAAATAATAGAATTAGTTGGTATAGATCTTACGAATTTGTACATAATACATATATGAATAGCGAATTAAATAAACTCTTCATTAAAAAACAAGGTTTGGCATGGGATATTGGAGATACTTCAAAGCTTTCAGAAGATGCTATGGCAGAACATATCTTTGACTTTGGAAATTGGGATGATTTTAAAGAACTGATAAGGATACTTAGTATAAATAAAGCTGCAGAAATCTTTTACAAAATTACAAATAAATCTAGAGTAAATTTAAGACCAATGACAATAAATTTTCTTAATCTATATTTCAAGAGAAATGCCCTTGAAGTAATAAAACCTTCAAAAATGGAATATTATTAATATATTCTTTGTAGCAAATTGTGAATATTATTAATAAAATGTTACTATTCTGGTGAAATAAGTAACATAAGTAGTGGACGACCGAAGTAATTTACTTCTTAAGACTACAAGTATGAGCCCAATCCCAGAATATATAGTTCTTAATGATTCACTTGAGATCCATGTAACAAATAAACATCCAACTGTCGTAGCAATGGTTACGACAATACTTACTTATGCAAGTCCATTGGAAATAAACAAAGTTGAGGCACTTTTTAGAGAGATTGAATCTCCAGAAGATGGTGTTAGAAGACCAACACTTATTGTTACACTTGCAAGTGCTTTTAAAGCTAAAGAAGTATTCGAAGTACTTAAAGCAGATATCATGATTCCAAAAACCTAGCTAAAAAAATGATATTTCATTCGTAATCCTTTAATAATCAATACTTTAATGATAATATTTAAATATGAATAATAATGATTTGATAATTATAAAAATTATTCTAAATAAATATTTAGATAACCGTGAAAATACAACATTTATTTTTGGCTCGAGGGCATTAGGAAATTACAAAAAATATAGTGACTACGATATAGGCATTGAGGGTAAAAAATTAGATTCTCTAAAACAATCATATTTGGAAGAGGAATTTGAAAATTCTAACTTTCCATATTCTGTTGATATTGTTGACTTCAATCAAGTAACTGATCGGTTTAAGAATGTTGCAAAATTAAAGACATTACCTATTACATATTAATAATATACAAATGGCAAAAACATACGAATTATACGAGGATTTAAATAGAGCTTCAGAAACAGTAAAAGAAGCACTTAATTTTGAGCATACAATTCCTTACAGAGAATCCTTAACGAAAAGATTTGAATATACTTTTGAGCTTAGCTGGAAATTAATGAGCAGTATTTTATTTGACCAAGGGCTTGATGTAATCGGACCAAGAAACATAATAAGAGAAGCTGGGAGACTTGGACTAATCGAAAATGTAGAAGAATGGTTCAAATACTTAGACTCAAGCAATAAAACAGTTCATATGTATAAACAAGAAGTTGCTGAAGAGATAGAACAAGTAATTCGAACTGGGTTTTATGACAGTGTGAGAGAGTTGATTAAAAATGCAAAATCACATATCAGTGAATAATATGGATTATCAATCAGCACTTAAAAAACAAATTTACAGCTATCTTTTAACTCTTGGCATTCAAGATCAAAAAGTTGAGCTTACCAAACCTAAAGATAAAACATTTGGAGATTTGACTACTAATATATCTCTTCAAATATCCAAACTTGTTGGAAAGAATCCAAGGGAAGTTGCAATTGATTTAAAAGCCTACCTTGAAAAACAAAATATATCATTCTTAGCTAAGATCGATATAGCAGGCCCTGGGTTTCTTAACTTCTATTTATCAACTATTAACCCGACAGAATTAATTGATTTAATAATATCCGAAGGTAACATGTTTGGAAAAGCAAAGGAAAAGAAGGGAAGAGTTATGGTGGAATATGGTCAACCTAATACTCATAAAGCTTTACAAATTGGACATATGAAAAGTGGAGTAATAGGTTCATGTATTGTAAGACTTATGGAAAACTCCGGATATGAAGTCATAAAAGCTAACTACTTTGGAGATATTGGAAAGCATGTTGCAAAATGTCTATTTGGACTCATAATTGAATATCAAAAAGATGAAAAAGACTATATGAAAATATATTCTGAATTCGATAAATCTAAGTATATAGAGATTGAAAAAGATTTGAATAACAAAGTTAAAGATAAAGGAATTCACTTTGTAGCTAACTATATTAACGAGGTATATGCAAAGGGAAGTTCACTAGATAAAGATCCTGAGTCAAAAGCAACACCAGTTATTGACCTAATTAATCAAGATATATATGAGTATTACAATAATCCTAAAAGTGAAAAAGTAAATGTAAATATTTCAAAACTATATGAAATAACTAGAAAACTTAGTGTTGAACATCAAGCTCAAGTTTTTAAACTTCTTGGAGTTGAATTCGATAGACAATATCCAGAAAGTGAAATATTCAATGAAGGGTATAAGCTAGTATCAAAGTATTCCAATCAGAATCCAGAATGCAAAAATCCAATATTCATACTTGATCAAGGAGCTATTATCTTTCCTGGAGAAAAATATGGATTAAAAAGATGGGTATTTATTACAGGAAAAAATATACCATCATACTCGGCAAAAGATTTAGGTTTAGCTTTTAAAAAGTTTCAAGAATATCCTGATCTTAAAAAGTCTATAATCCTTACATCAGTCGAACAAAATGATTACTTCAAAGCAGTTATTAAGGCACTTGAACTAATAGACACTAAATTTGAAGGTAAGTTAAAACATATGGGATTTGGTTGGATGCTACTTGGAAACAAAAAGACATCATCAAGATCTGGAAAAACTATTAAAGTAATGGATTTAATTGAAGAGATAACAATTGCAGCTAAAGAAAAGATAACTGAAGGCAAAGAATATTCTAATGAAGAAATTGAAAACATATCAAAAGCCGTTGGTATTGGAGCACTTAAATTCTTCATACTCTCATATGAATTTCATAGAGATGTAAACTATGATCCAGAAAAAGTTTTAAGTTTAACTGGGTTTTCCGGTCCATATGTAATGTATGGGTATGTAAGAGCAAACAGTATTTTAATTGATGCGAAACAAAAAGGTATTGATTTTGATTCTTCTTCAGATAATGAATACAAACCAAATGAAGATGAAAAAGAAGTAATGAGTCTATTAAGTGATTACCCGGGTATTGCATTTAAGTCAGCAGAAGAATTTACTCCACATAAAATTGCACATTTCTTGTTTGAATTAACGAATAGCTTTAACAAATTCTATGGAGGAAATAAAGTACTTGGTGAAAATATTGATGAAACAATATTCAGACTTAAACTTACAAAAGCTACTTCAATAGTCATTAAAAATGGACTAAATCTTCTAGGGATTAATGTAATAGATAAAATGTAAGCAAATGTTTGATATAATCACTGGTAATATTAGGAAAAATAATCATGTCTAAATTCAAAGATGTCAAAAAAGCTTTTCTAGATTACTACACATCAGCACCTCGTAACCATAAGGCTATTGAGGGAGTTGGCCTAGTTGCACAAAATGATCCATCACTTCTATTTGTTAATTCTGGAATGTTTCCACTTGTCCCATACTTAAGTGGAGAACCACATCCTATGGGAAAAAGAATTACAAATGTACAAAGAAGTATTCGAACAGATATTGAAGATTTTGAAGAAATAGGAGATAAAAGACACACTACAGTATTTAACATGCTAGGAAACTGGAGCTTAGGAGATTACTTCAAGAAAGAACAAATTAACTTTGTTCTAGATCTACTCTTAAGTGTGTATAAGCTTGATCCATTGAGAATATTTGTATCAGTTTTCGAAGGAAATGAAGCAGCACCAAGAGATGAAGACTCTATTATTTACTGGAAGGAAGCATTTAAAAGATATGGAATAGATGCAGAAGTTGGAAATGCAAAAGAAGATATTAAATTAAACTTTGATGAGTTGGGGAATCTTAAAAGACCAACCATTAACGAAACTGGACTTTTCAAACAGGTAAAGATATTTACCTATCCTGAGAAAAAGAATTGGTGGAAAAGAGGCTATGCACCTGGAGAATTAGGAGGGCCAGATAGCGAAATGTTTTTTGATCTTGGGAAAAATGCAGAGGATTATCCAGAAGAAGGAATACATATCAACTCAGATAATGGCAGATTTCTTGAGATAGGAAATAGTGTGTTTATGCAGTACAAATTAGATTCAAATTTAAAGTGGAAAGAATTACCTCAAAAGAATGTTGATTTTGGTGGAGGACTAGAAAGAATAATGCTATGTCAATTAAATATGCAAGATAATTCAATAATTGACATATTTGAAATAGAACCATTTACTCCAATAATTCAAACACTTGAAGATTTAAGCGGACTTAAATACAAAGAACTTAGATCCTCAATTGAAAAAAAAGAAATGTTAAGGGCTATGAGAGTTGTAGCAGATCACTTAAGAGCATCCGTTCTACTTATGGGGGATGGTGTATTACCATCAAACAAAGAACATGGATATGTACTAAGAAGATTTCTGAGACGTGCAATTAGATTTGCAAAAACAATTAATATTGATAGGAATTTTACTGGGGAAATTGCTTTAGGAATAATAGAGGCATACAAAGAAGATGAGCCACAACTCATTGAAAAAAGAGAAATAATATTAAGTGAAATAGATAAAGAAGAAAACAAATTTAGAAGAACATTAGACAATGGACTAAGGGAGTTAGAGAGAATTACTAATTTGAAGATCAAAGAAGATAAAAAAGTATCAGCTGAAGATATATTTAGACTATATGAAAGTTTTGGACTTCCAGTTGAAATGAGTATAGAAGAATTAAAACTTGGAAAATATGAATTAAAAGCTGAAGATGAGATAAGTATTAACCAAGCTTTAGCAGTAATTAGAAAATCTCATCAAGATCTATCTAGAAGTGGAGCTGAAAAAAAATTCAAAGGTGGCTTAGCTGACACATCCGAAATTACTACAGCACTTAATACAACACACCATCTGTTACTTAAAGCTCTTCAAGAAATAGTAAGTCCTGAGATTCATCAAAAAGGAAGTAATATAACAGCAGAAAGATTAAGAATTGATTTCAATTACAATGAAAAGCTTACAAATGAACAATTAAAAAATATAGAAGAAAAGGTTAATGAATGGATAGGTAAGAACTTAATTATACAAAGAATTGAAATGAAAAAATCTGAAGCAGAAAAAACTGGAGCTGAGATGGAATTTGGTGCAAAGTATGGAGACATTGTCTCAGTATATGAAATTAAAGATAATGATAAAAGAATATTTTCCAGAGAATTTTGTGGTGGACCTCATGTAAGTAATACCTTAGAAATATCAAAATTTGGGAAGTTTAAAATCCTTAAAGAAGAAAGCTCAAGTTCAGGAATCAGAAGAATTAAAGCTACATTGATAAAATAACCGGTTAAGATTTTTTGTGTTATTCTTCCCCTAGAAAATATATACTAAAGGTATATATTTCTATGAAGTAATAAAATGAGTAATAGTCGTTTGCAAAATTTAAAATATTTTCTTATCCATAATTCTCGCTTCCATAAGATTTTTATCATTTTTCTACTTTCAATACCATTAATAGCCTTATCCATATTTGCAATTCGTTTCTTTACAGAGCCATCGGTAGTCCCAGAAAATCCAACAGTAACTAATATAACTGATCAAGGATTCACCCTTAGTTGGACAACAAAAGATACAACAACTACAGGATCTGTATATGTATTAGAAAACACAGATTTTGTTCCAATACTTTCAAGATTCACAGCTAAGAAATATTACGATACAAGAGATGAACTAGTAGTAAACTGGTATGGACAATACGATAGACAAAGACTCTTCACACATTTTGTAGATGTAACAGGACTCAAACCTCAAACTAAATATTCATTTAGAATTCAAACAGGTAATTACTTGTATGATGTAAGTGAAATAACTGGAAGCAGTAATGTAGCAACTTTAAAAACACCAGATACAAATGTAACGCCATCTCCAATATATGGGAGGATAATGAGAGCTGATGAGATAAACCCACAAATGGGAGCAATAGTATACTTAACAGCAATTGATTCAACTGGAACATACTCAAGTGAAATATCAACAGTAACTAATACTAATGGAAGCTATACACTAGATTTAACATCTTTAAAAGATAACAATGCAGATATATTCAAAGTAGATGATAAATCAATACTAAGCTTTAGTATTGATTCAGGAAATAGAGGGAAGAAAACATATTTAAAAAAGAATATAGACACAGATCCAATAGAAAATATCGTAATTCAAAATGAGACAAAAGATAATGTCCCAGTAGTAAGTTTAGGAGATAACTTAAATGAAACATTAACTCCAATAGCGACTAAGTTAGAAAGCTTTAACTCAAATGTTAATGCAGAAAGTCTAACAAATATATCAAAATCATTCGATGATATATCCTCATATCCAGAGATAAGGATACTTAAAACAATATTCTTTCCAATCTTGATCATAATATTTTTGTCATACATAATTCTTACATGGAAAAAGATAACTCAAAAGATTCTTGATAACAGAATAAAGATAAATAGGGTATTTTCAATATTTCTAATTCTTGTAATGATATTTCAGTTAACAACCCCAATAGCAGTATATGCAAGAACAGAGTCTTCAAATACAAATTCAGAATCCTTGTTTAGTCAAGTAGCAAACTTTCTACAAAAAGCATTTGGCTCAGGTTTAGTAGAAAAAGTAAATGCAGCTGATGCATGTGGTTTAGATGGAAAGTCACTTTGTAATGCATTAGGGGAATGTTTTGCTAATTGTGCTAATTTTAGTACTTCATCGAAAACATCAACCTTAACCCCAACTCAATATTCTTGTGGACCACTCGGAGGATATTGTGGAAGAGGCGGAACATGTACGCCAGGTGGATGTGTAGGTGAAACACCATTACCAACAACCTCTTCACCTTCACCACAGTATTCATCTTGTGGACAAGTAGGAGGATCTTGTGGAAGAAGTGGAACTTGTACTCCAGACGGATGTAAAGGTGAAACACCAATACCAGATTGTTCTAATGGAGAAACAAAATGTAAAGATACTAAAACAGTTCAAAAATGCTCAGAAGGTAAATGGAATAATTTTGAAACTTGTGATGGAAGTAGTCAAAGATGTGGATCAGGATCATGTGTTGGTGCAAACACATGTGTAACAGAAGATATAAATATGGGATGTGAGATTACGAATGGAATATATACAGGTAAGTACAAGATAAATCATAAGAAAACAGATTGTAGTGCAAGTATAGAGGTAAAAGAAGATCTTGTTAAATGTCCAGTTAGTACAACAGGATACGAGAAGGTATGTTCAGCAACAACAAAGGCCGGAGAATGTGTAAGTGGAACATCTAATAAAAAAATGTATGATGTTAAACCAGATTGTTCAGTTTCTGAAAGAACAGAATATGATCCAACATGTTTAAACTCATCTTACTCCCCAGATACTAAAACTCAAACAGATACAAAAAAAGGAGCAAAAAAAGTAATAGCATCAATAGCGAAAGTATCAGCTACTGATATAGAGGCGGCAAAAAATGCATCTTCTTCAAACCCATTAACTTCAGGATCTTGTTCTCAATCAGACTTGGGAACAGAATACGATAGTGGTGGAAGTTGTTACAAATGTATAACCATAGGAAAAGCAGTAAAGATATCTCAAAAGTCTTGTGAAGGATCATCTACAACATCATCATTCGCTTGTGGATCTGATGTAACACTTGGAATTGGATATAGATTTTCAAAAGATGGAAAATGTTATCGATGTATAATGCCAAACTCATCAGCAACAGAAGTATCATGTAATAGCCAAGAGGGAGACAAGGTACCAGAATCAAAACTTGCAGGTAATGTTAATTGTTCTGATTTAGATAATGCTGGATTAACTGGATCTCTTGCTAATCAAAAATGTGTAACGGGTATAGATAGAGAAGGTAACCTAACATTTAGAACATCAGCAATAGTAGATAAAGATGGAGATGGATTTACTAGTGAAATTGACTGTGATGATAGTGATCTTTCAGTTCATCCAGGAGCATCAGATACAGCTACTGAAGATAAAAGTTGTGATGGAAAAATTACATTTACTTATCAGAAAATTAACACTGGTTGTTCTTCTGCTTATAAATGTGAAGAAGGACTCATTTGTGCGTTAAAGACTTCTCAAGGTGGAAATGATGAGTACATATGTCAAAAGAGTATCAACAAGGCATTAAGTGATGATATTACGACTGCATTAGAAAATGGGACTGAAGGATGGGAAAAAATATTAAAAGGATATATTTCTGGAAGTTTTAAGAATTTCGCAAAGGCTTGTCCTGATGCAGCTAATCCACAAGATTGTAATGCTAATGGGATTCCTGATGTATTGGAAGAGGCTTATGGGATCAACACAACAGCAAGTGGTGATGAATTTCAAAAAATAATTGACGAAGCAATAAAAAAAGGTTGTGAAAAACAATATGGAAATACAGTATATGGAAGTGGTCAGGTAGAACAATGTAAAGTAGATGCAAGGACTTTTGTGGAATCTTCTAGTACCATTAATAAAGATGACTCTATTAACTATTATTCACAAT
>JBAXKR010000013.1:0-14034 GCA_037135235.1 bacterium
TCTTTCTTGTAAGGTCTTGATCTACTTATGATAAAGTTTTTTCTTTTAGCTTGATGTCTTAATGTTAAGTACAAAAGATTTGGCTCATTATCTGAATGCATTCCTTTAATCTTGTAAGGAATCTTTTTTAGTAAAATATTACTTGCAGATTCTACTGCTACTCTATCCTTACCAAGACAAGAAGCTCTTCCAAACCATGTAACCTTTGGATCTGTCCCACATAGTGTTCTAGCAAATATTCCAGCTCCACTTCCACCTTCATGATCTACAAAATCTATCCCAAGAAACCCATATTTAATTCCTAATTTAAATCCAGTTCTGATTGGTACTTGTTTCTTTAATTCAGATACATTGTTTCTACCTAATTTTCTTCTTGGCTTAATTAGTTTTCTTACCTTTTGTTTTAATGTTCCTAGTGGTATTCGTTTTACTAACTTAATTGTCTCTAAATCAAAATTATATAGTTCTTTTTCAATACTTAATTCTTCAAGCGTTTCTTTAATACTTTCATGGAATCTTTCTGCTGCTATGTAATCATTGTATTCCCATATTAACTCAATTAAGTTTAGTGATTGTTGATCATACTTCTTCGGTCTTCCATTACTTGGCTTTCGTTTTCTTCTATTTAGTTTTAATGTCCTTATGATAGATTTTCTTAATCTTCCAGTATCCTTTTCTATCTGATCCAATATCTTTCCCTTTTCTTTTCTACTAGAAGAGTAATATTCTTTTGTTCTCTTGTTAATTAATACCATTGCAAATGTGTTTTCAGTCATGAATCTTGTTAAATTAATTTAGATTCATGATTGTATTCTGGTAACACACTTTTTATCTAACCATTCTTTCTCGGTAACATTACTTTTTATCTAAGACAAATGATATGAATCACATACCATTTGTAATACAATCCTGGCATGAACATTCAAGAAGCATCTAATAGTACTGGGAAATATAAATTAGGATTTCTTGCTTCCCATGAAGGATCCAACATGCAAGCAATAATAGATGCTTGTAAGAATGGTAAACTCAAAATGACACCTGCTTTGGTAATAAGTAACAATGCAGATTCTGGTGCGTTAAAAAGAGCAATGAGGGAAGACGTTCCAAATTACAACTGGAGTTCAATCCAATATCCAAATGAAAGTGAGTTAGATAATAAAATATGCAAAACCTTAGTGAGGTATTCAGTAGATATTGTGATACTAGCTGGATATATGAAAATGATTGGAAAAGAAGTATTAATGAAATATGCAGGAAGGATTTTAAATATCCACCCTGCCCTACTTCCTAAGTTTGGTGGAAAAGGAATGTTTGGATTAAATGTTCATAAAGCAGTTATTGAAAGTGGAGAAACAGAAACTGGAGTAACTGTACATATAGTAGATGCTTTGTATGATCATGGAAGAATATTAAATCAGATTAAAATTCCAGTACTTAGGGATGATACTCCAGAAACACTTCAAAAAAGGGTATTAAAAGTAGAACATGAAATATATGTAGATACACTAATCAAAATAGTAAGTGGGGAGATACTAATTAAAGATTTAAATATATAATACTTTTTATATATATTCCTATTAAATAGTATAATGTCTTTGTAAATATATAATTAAAGTGAATGTTGTGAATACACCTTCTGAAAATAAACAAGATAATTTAAACCAAACAGATAAAAGTAAAAAAATATCTAGAAGAGCTGCACTTTTTTCTATTGCTTCATTTGCTACTGGATCCCTCATGTTACTTGGAACTGGAATACTATTTAGTAAACGAAGGGAAAATATTAAAGCTGAAATAACAAAAACTCCAACTACAATTCCTGTGACTGAAACACCAACATCATCTATCGGAGATGCATCAGTATACCCACCATTAAATGAACCTATTAAAGAAATCAGTAAAGTCATAGAAGGAATATCAATATTGTTTGATTCTGACGGAATCCCTATAAACACAGTTGATTTACAAGGCAAGTATGTTGTGTATGACAAAAATGAAATGCTGGAATTACAAAGAAAGGCCAAAGATGATGGTGTAAGACAAGTAGTTAGAGTCTTCAGAGGAAAGGAAATAGACACTGATGAAATAAATGCAAAGCCTTTTGAATATTCAAAAGAAAAACCCGAAACTAAAGAATTACCAAAAGATACTCTTACAGAATCCGAGCTTAAAGAAAGAGGTATTACAATTGTACAATCGACAAATGGAGTTGATCTTCGATTTAGAGCTGGTGCTTTTGAAAAAGGAGAACTACTAGAAGGTTATGAAAAGGGAGGCGCGAATAAATTAACTATAGTACTTGTTCCTGGACCTATAATTTGGTCAGGATATATGAAAGATCAAAGATATCAAGAATATCTAAGTTACATGTCCTTAGTTAACCTACCCTTAGAAGAAACAAAAAAAACAATACTTTCATCAATTACATCTGAAATTAATACTTCTACAGAAAGAATTAAGCAAGTTGAAGTATTAATTTCTCAAAAGACAGTTGATTCAGAAAAATTAACTAAAGAACTTGAAAATTTAAAATTTGAGCTTAGATCTTTGAATGAAAATTACAGATTACATGTTGATGCTTTTACAGATAATGATTGGATATTAGAAATCTTTAACAAAGGTAGTTCTGGATTACATATAGGAGGAACAAACCCAGTAATATTTGTATGTGTTGGTGGAGAAACAACTGGAAAAACTGTTGAATATCAAGAACTAATAGTAGATGAAAACGGGGGATTTACTGTATTAACAAGAAAAGAATTACAACCCCACATTGATTTTGTACCAAAGATTTCGCAGACATATCCTGATAAGAATAGCTATAGATATAATTTTAGCGTATCTCCTGACGATACAAGGTCATATCCGTATGCAGCAGATAGTGCTTTTAAAATATTATCACATGAATTAACTCACGACTGGGAAGCTCGAGAGTATAGAAAAATATTCGAATTAAAAGAAGGAAAAGTTTCGGATGATGATATAAGAAAGTTAGCATCACATGATGAATATCGAACAGACACAAGAAGTAGAGATACAAGTGTTAGAAGATCCGAAGTCTGGATAAATTCAGACTATACAGATAATTCTAAACAATATATTGTATTTACGAATAAACGAGGAGAAATAATACTTTCAGGAGTTGAATCAAATGAACAAGCTGTATAATTCACTCCTTCCAATTTCAGTTTGAAAGTAATATATTAAACTGTACATACTTACATATTAATTCAATAACATGAAAGGTTTTAATGGAAACATAGAGAAGGAAACATTAGAGAACACTAACTTTAGAAAAGTTCTTTACACAGGAAAACATTCCCAATTAGTACTTATGTGCTTAAAGCCAAGTGAGGAAATTGGAATGGAGGTGCATCCAGACAATGATCAATTCTTTAGATTCGAAAAGGGAGAAGGAAAAGTAATAATCGATGGAAATGAATATGTCGTTAATAGTGGTAGTGCAATAGTTGTACCAAGTGGAGCAAATCATAATGTAATTAATACATCAGTAAATGGTGAATTAAAACTTTACACTATATACTCCCCTGCTCATCACAAAGATGGGATAGTAAGAGCTACAAAGGAAGAAGCAACTGCCGATGGACCTGAGTTTGATGGTGTAACAACAGAGTAGGTATTTCCAAAATATTTAAATTCATTCTTAATTTATCAATTTATTGGTAAGTATTTTTGCAGCTTTAGGTATAATATATAGATATGAGTAACTTTAAATATATAAAGTATGTAAGAAATGATGTAGTTAAGTCATCTGAGTTTGTTACTTCTCCAAAGATATTTACAGATAATTTTAAAGGAGTAAATTTTACTTCCTCTCCATATATCAAAATGTCTTACGCTGGAAAGTTAAGAGATATTCCAGGACTTTGTGGTATTAGATCTGTAGATTACACACTGAACTATTTATCTAAAAAAATTGGCTTTGAAGAAGTGTTTTATGAATGTTCTAAATCAAATGAGTTAAATGGAAATATTAGTGTATACGAAGGAATTGGTGAAAAAACAATAATGGAAGTATTAGTTAAACTTGGGAATTTAGAAGTATCTGAAGTTCAAATACAAAATGAAAATGAGTTTAATAATATTTTTAAACAATCTGGAAATATATTAGTAGCAAATGTTACAGAACTAGATAATGAAACTAATGAATTCGGAAGCCATTGGGTTACTGTAGTTGATGTAGATATTCAAACTAAAGAAATATTAGTTGCAGATCCAAGTTTCAGAAAAGAAAAATCAGGTGGGTTATTAATATATTCTTGGAATGACTTTAATAAAATATTTAGAGATTTAGAAAGTGGAGAGTTTAATAAAGAAGAGACGGAAGTACTTCCTATTTCTAATTGGTATTTTGGATATGGTATTAAAGTAAATAAGAAAAAATAACATGGGACAAGTAATAATTAAAAGCTATAGCATAAAATCTAAATCTGAAAAGATCTGGAAATGTTTGTTTATACCTTCAGAAATATATCTTTGGGGAGGAGGAAAAGCATACATCACTGATCAAGCTGGAACTAAATTCTCATATTGGGAAGGAGAAGCATTTGGAAAAATCCTAGAAATAGATAAACATAAAAAAGTAGTTCTTGAATATTTTGAACAAGGATGGAAAACTCCCTCTAAAGTTACAATTAAACTATTTGAATCTGGATCAACTACAAGTGTTACTTTAGAACACGTTAACTTCCCAAATGAATTTAAAGATGCAATATCATATAACTGGGATAGATGGTATTTCTATTCAATCAAAAAGCATCTTGAGGAAGGTTCACTAGTGGAAAACATATAAAGATACATTAATTCTAATATTATATCCATTTGAATTCATTTTCCTAATATAGTATTACATCGTTAATTATTTTAGTATTTTTCTTTATGGAGAGTAGTCAAAGTTCAAGTGATAAGGAAGTATGGGGAGGAACAATTCAATTAGTTGATGGGTCTATTTTTGCAGTTAGAAAAAACTGTATTGGGTATCATGTCTTTGAACAAACTGGTACATTTGGAGATTTTAAAGAAGCAAAGGTACAAGAAATTAAGAAAATGGTGAAAATAGTTTTATGCACTGCAGTAAATAATCAAATTCAAGAAGGAAAAATTGAATGTGAAGGATGTACTAAGTTTTTTTATCAGATTGGGATAATTGGAAACCAACCAAAACCTTCATATGCTAAGTAAATGATTATTTCTTAAGTAAGTCCCTTATTTCTTTAAGTAGTTGAATGTCTTCTTTTACTTCAATCTTTTCTTCAACCTTTTTAATAGGGATTGCTTTTTTCATTGCTTTAATGACAAAAAATAGAAATACTCCTATTATTGTAAATTCAATAACTGTTTGAATAAAGTTACCATATAGAATATTTGCACTTCCAATCGAAATTGATAGATTCTTAAAATCTATTCCAGTCATAATAGCTCCAATTAATGGCATTATTATGTCGTTAACAACAGATGCAACTATCTTTCCAAATGCAGAACCAATAATTACACCAACCGCAAGATCCAGAATATTACCCCTCATAAGAAACTCTTTCAGTTCATTAATCAATTTCTTTGTATCCATTTAATACTATTAATATTTTATTTAAAGTAAGCTGGTAACTCTAGTTTTGCATTAGCAATTAATTCTTTGAATCTAATTACTGTTTTTTCGTACTTGTTTGGTTTCTCATCATCCTCATTTTCCTTATCATCCTCTTTATAGTACGAAAACAGTCCAATAGCATAATAAAGATGAATTGCATTTTCAACACTTCTAATTGAATCTTTCAAATCTTCTTTCCCATAATCTTTTAAAAATATAGTTCTATACTTTTCAGCATCTCCAAGTTGAGATTCATGAATCCAATGCATCCAATAAGTCATAACTGAGAAATCATATAGCCAAATTTGTGAACTTAGTCCATCTCCCCAATCAATTAGAACAGGCTCGTTTTTAGAATTTAATCTACAGTTATTTGGGGAAATATCTCCATGTGTTAACACAGCTGGAAGTCTTGACCAATTTTCAAGTTCACTTAAAACGTGGTTAGAAATGCTTATTTTGTCTTCAGCTGTGAATATATTTAACGGTCTTGTCCATTCAAAAGAAATAGCTAATCTCTCCTTCATATATTCTACGTATGTTGAATACTCTGTCCCACCAACAAAGCCAAACTTTGGAAATGTAATTGAATGAACTTGCTTCATAAGTGCACCTAATTTTTTATAGTATTCGGGATATTCAGTTCCTCCCTCTTTTTCTCCTTTTTTAATTGCATCTTGAACATCAATTCCTTCTATGAAACTTGTTACCATAAATCCTGTTGGAAACACTTCTGAAGATGGCTCAACTAAAAGTACGTCTGCAGTTGGAATGCCCTTTTCTACTAGACGAGTGTTAATTATTCCAAACCCTTCTCTGTTTGGTTCATCTTTATTTCTAAATATTTTCAAGATTAATGGCAAATCATTTACTCTATCTATTCTATATACTCTGTCATATTCCCCATTGGTAAGTCTTGTGAGAATATTAATCTGACCCAGACCTTTCTTTTTAAATACTTTCGTTAACTCTCGTTTTTCCGTTTGTTCTCTCTCAGCAGTTATTTCTTGTCCCATATTAATATAGTTCAAAATTAGCCAGTAGTTTCTTGTTACCCTCTACTTGATATTTAAGAAGATCAGAATACAATCCTTTTCTTTGGGAGAGTTCTTTTGAACTTCCTTGGTCTTGTATCTTTCCATCTTCAAATACAATTATTCTATCAACATTTTGAATTGTAGAAAATCTATGAGCAATGATAATTGTAAGTCTACCTTCCATAAGTTTTTCTAATGCTTCTTGAACTTCATATTCTGATTTTGAATCCAAGCTACTAGTTGCTTCATCAAGAATTAAGATTGGAGCATCTTTAACTATAGCTCTAGCTATTTGTATTCTTTGCTTTTGACCACCAGATAATCTAACTCCCCTTTCTCCTACTTCACTTTGAATACCGTTTGGAAGTTTCATTACAAACTCGTATGCATTCGCAACTTTAAGAGCTTCTATTACTTTCTTTTCAAGTTCTTCCTTCTTCATATCTCCCATGTAACCATAAGCGACATTATCGAATATACTTGAAGAGAATAACTCATTTTCTTGGAATACCAATGCAATATTTTGTCTTATAAAATCATGAGAAATATCCTTGTAGCTTTTTCCTCCAATTAATATCTCTCCTTTAGTTACTTCGTAAAATTTAAGAATTAAGTTAATAATTGTGGATTTACCTGCTCCACTATGACCAACAAGAGCTATCTTTTCATGTTTTTCAATCTTGAAATTAACATCTTTAAGCACCATCTCAGATGATGCATATTTAAAACTTACATCCTTAAATTCAATATTTGGATTAACAAGTTTTGGTTCTTTCTTATCATTTTCAAAAAACTCTTTTGACTTAAGATCAATTAGCTCAAAATATTCTTTAGATCCTGTTTCTCCCATTTGAATTTGACCAAGAATAAAGGACATTCCAAATAATGGATATCTTGCTTGAGCTACTAATTGTATTAGAAGAACCATAGTACCTAGAGAAAATCCTCCATTAAAAGCAGTTACAAATATGATGACGTTAATAACTAAAAGAATAATTTCTAGACTTAAATTTCTTACATAATCAAAGATATGAAAAGTATCACTTTGTTTTGCATATATTGCATTAATATCTCTTAGATTATTTGATACGGTTTCATATTCTCTTTTTTCTCCCATAAAGCTTTTAACAAGTTTCATATTAAGAATAACCTCTTGAATTCTTCCCCTATTCTTATCCTCAATCTTATTCTTTATTAACTCCTTCTCTCCCCATTTCTTCGAAGAGTAATAGCTTAAACTTAGATATATTGGGAAAAGTACTAATGTAAAAGCAGATATAGGGACATTGTATACAGCAAGAAGTATGATTATGAAAATACTTTGAAGAAGGGATGGGAATATGAAATTAGTAGCTGTATTCATAAATCCCTGAATTGAGCTTATTCCTCTATTTAATTGATTAATGATCTTTCCTGAAACTTCTGTATCAAAATATTCTTGAGGAAGTGTTAATACTTTATGATAAAACTTTTCTGTAAGATACTTTCTAAGTCTTCCAGCAAAATGATCTCCTAATCTATCTGATATAGCACTAACTGCGATACTAAATACTCCTGCAACAAATGCTAAAACTAAATATAGGATTAGCTTTTGCATACTACCATTTCCTCCTGTAATACTTTGTTGCACTTGATCCACAATATTCTTACTTAATAGTGGAGCAATTAGATTGCTTATTGCATTCAAGAATATGAATACAATCATAGTGGCAATGACTGGATACAAAGGCTTTGAAAGTCTGAGAATTTTAAAAATGTTTTTCATAATGAATATATTTTATCACCTAGACACATTTTTCGGAGATATTTTCATACTTCCACTCAAGCGGTGATATAATTCAAATATGCAGTCATTATCCACTCTCCTTAAAAACAGAAGAGAAGATTTAAACTATTCTCTAGAAACAGTCTCAGACCAAACTAAAATCAGAATAGAATATTTAATTGCTCTAGAAGAAGGTAGATATGAAGAATTCCCATCTGAGGTATATCTAAAAGGATTTTTAAAAACATATGCGAAATTTCTTAATTTAGATAATTCACTAGTTCAGGCCCTTTACAGAAGAGAGCAATCTGTAAGACAAAAGAAAAAACCAATAGAATCAATATCTAAGCAATTTAAAGAACCTAGAGTAATTATAACTAAAAAACGATTAGTCATATTTTTGATAAGTTTTCTATTAATCATTATCGGTATATTTGTACTAACGCAGTTCAATAAACTTACAAAATCCCCCGATCTTTCACTAACTGAACCAGTTGTTTCAAATCAAAATGACAAAGAAGTTTTGTTTAGTACTTCAAGTGATTCTTTAAATATAGCAGGTAAAGCTGAAGTTGGAAGTACTGTAAGCATTAATGGGCAAAAGGTAATATTAAATCAGCTTAATGAATTTAGAGTAGATTCATATAAAATTGATAAAGAAAAAATGGTTATGGTTGTAAGATCAGAAAATCAATTTGGGAAAGCTTCTGAAATAATATTGAATATATTTAAAAAACCAGCTGACCCAACAATAACTCCATCTGTTGCATCTCAAGGGATTAAAAACATATGGGTTAAAATGGAAGTACTTGAAGATATTAATATAAAGCTAACAGTAGATGGGAATGTGGTAGTTAACAGAAATGTTACAAAAGGAACAGTGTTTGATGAAGGAGCAAGACCTGATCTCTCACTTCAAGCACTTCATAAAGTAGAGATTACAATAGCCAATGGTGAAAAAGTAAACTTACAATTAAACGGATTAAAATATATTCCAAAAGATGGAACTACTTCCTTTGAACTTATTAATGGAAAAATAGAGCAACAATAATGTCAGATATTGAAGAAATAAAACAAAAACTTAACATCGTAGATGTTGTTAGGGAATATATTCCTAATCTTAAAAAGTCTGGCAGGAACTGGTCTTCATTATCCCCTTTTAGAAATGAAAAAACTCCTTCCTTTATGGTAAATGAGGAGATTGGAATTTGGAAAGACTTTGGTGGTGACAAATCTGGAGATGTAGTTACATTTGTTATGGAGATGGAAAATGTTGAATTTAGAAAAGCACTTGAAATATGTGCTACTAAAGCTGGAATTGAACTAAAGGGAGGATATCAGAAAGATACTAAAAAAGAAGAATTTAAGAAAAAACTATTAGCAATGAATAGTATATCAGCTGAAACCTTCTTTTTTATTGCAACCAAACATGCACTTGGAGTGAAAGCTCTAGAATATATTAAGAAAAGAAATTTTACAGATGAGACAGTAAAGAAATATAAAATTGGATATGCACCATATAATTTAAAACTACAAAATATTCTTAAGGCTAAATTATCAATAGATCCAAATGATAAAGAATTACTAATATCTAGTGGACTCTTTGTTGAAAGATACGATGGAATAAGGGATAAATTCCAAGATAGACTAATGTTTCCAATTCGAAATACTAATGGCGATCTTGTAGGGTTTAGTGGAAGAATTATTGATAAAACAGATGCAAGACCTAAATATATTAACTCTCCAGAAACAATTTGCTACAAAAAATCTGAAATGGTTTTTAATCTTTATGAGGCAAAATCATCAATTAAGAAAAATGATTTTGTTATTCTTACTGAAGGACAAATCGATTGCATTATTTCTTCCCAAGCTGGAGTTGAAAATGTTGTAGCACCACTTGGTACTGCATTAACAATAGATCAATTAAAAATTCTTAAAAGATATACAGAAAATATATGTCTTTGTTTTAATAACGACTCAGCTGGATTTAAGGCAATAGAGAGAGCTTTTGCTCTTTGTACTTCACTTGAGCTTAACTGCAAAGTAATTGAGCTACCTGAAAAAGAAAATGATATTAAAATTAAAGATATTGATGAGCTTATTACCGTTAACAAAACTGCATGGGAGAATGCATCAAAAAAACATAGTAATTTCATTGAGTATTTGATGAGAAGACTTCTTAGAGATTATGATTTAACTAATCCTGAGCATAAGAAGAAGTTTACTAACTATATTCTTGGATATATCGCCTTTATTAAAGACACAATTGAAAAACAAGCATATATTCAAAAATTATCTTTAATATCTGAAATATCTGAAGAAATTTTAGATGAAAAACTTACTACGATTATTGCAAATAGAGGGAATGCAAGATTACATCCATATGGACAATCTACATTCGCAGAAAGAACCTTGATAAAAAGTGAACAGAACAAAAATATTGTAAAACCAACATATGTTAATTCAGAGTTAGATTATGAATTATCTGAAGAGAAACAAAAAAGAATAAATGTAAATAAAAAGTTTAATTACTTTTTGGCACTTTTAATTAATTTCCCAAAATTCCTTGAGAAAAATATTCTTCCTAACGATTTTACTGAACTAGAATTTATAGATAAATGTATTTTGCTATTAATCGAATATGCAAAAAAGAAAAATTTCAAAATAGATGATACAGAATTCTTTGAGTATTGTATAAAGAATGATCCTAAACTTGAAGAATATTTAAGTGAAGTTTTACTTTACGAAGTCTCAACTGAAAAAGAAGGAGAGAGAGATTTAAATATACTTTACAAAGAATATCAAAGAGATTACAAAAAAAGAAAATTAAATTCTATTAAAAGTAGGTTAGAGAAAGAATCAGCAATAACTAGAACTGATGAGATATCTGATAAAGATTTTGAAAATACAGAAAATGAAATCCTAAAGTGGATTAAGTAAGAATCCCATTCATTCTTCTTTAGAATTACTACCTATTGTTGTAGAATATACCTAGAATAAATTATTATCTAAATTATCATGGGAATAGCAGCAATAATTCTAGTAGTTGTTATAGTAATTGTAGTAATAATGGCTATAGGGATATATAACACTCTAGCATCATTAAGAGTTAATCGAGATCAAGCATTTTCAGATATTGATGTACAAATGAAACAAAGATATGATCTTGTTCCCAATCTTGTAAATACAGTAAAGGGTTATGCAACACATGAGAAAGAACTTTTAGAAAATGTAACAAAAGCTAGAACTATGGCAATGGGTGCATCTTCAATTGATGAAAAAGTAGCAGCAGAGAACCAGTTTAGTTCAACACTTAAGACTCTATTTGCTGTAAGTGAGAATTATCCTGATCTGAAAGCTAATCAAAACTTCTTACAACTCCAATCAGAATTATCTGATATTGAGAATAAGATATCAGCAGCTAGAAGATTCTTCAATAACTCTACTAAAGAGTACAATGCATCACTTGTAGTATTTCCAAACAATATACTAGCAGGTATGTTTGGATTTAAAATTGCTACTTACTTTGATCTAGGAGAAGAAAAAGAAGCTGTAAGTAAGCCAGTTGAGGTAAAATTCTAAGTTCCAAGGAATAATATGAAAGTTGTAGGTCTTCAAACACAAATTTGGGATAACAACATTAAATCTGTAGTGCTTTTAATCTTGTTTCCAATATTAATAGCTATCCTTATTTGTATGCTCGCTTTTATCTTTGTAGTAAGTTCTAATACAAAAGATATTATGGGAGATACTGTTACTTGGAGCATTATAGGTATCCTTTTATCTATTCCAATAATATTAATTTGGTTTCTAATTGCATATGCATTTAATAAAGGAATCATTAACTTAATGACAGGTGCAAAGGGAGTTACAAGAGTAGAAAATCCTACAATATATAATATTGTAGAGAATTTATGTATTTCAAGAGGACTTCCTGTTCCTAGTATTCAGATAATTGAAGATAACTCTATGAATGCATTTGCATCAGGATTAACTCCGAGTTCTGCTAGTATTACTTTCACAAGAGGGATATTAAATAGGCTAAATCCAGAAGAGATTGAGGCTGTAGCAGCACATGAACTTACACATATAATGAATCAGGATATTAAACTTATGGTTGTCTCCATTATTTTTGTAGGTATTATCCAAACAATTGCAGATTTCATATTAAGAGTAAGGATTGGAAGGAGTAGCAATGATAAAGATGGCGCATCAATTGGCCTAATCATACTTCTTGTAAAAGTAGTAGCATTTATCATAGGTGCATTCTTTAGTATTGCTATTCAATTTGCTATATCAAGAAAGAGAGAGTTCTTAGCAGATGCTGGTTCTGTTGAACTTACCAAAACTTCTGCTAATTTAATATCTGCTCTTAAAAAGATTGAAGTAGACCCTTTTGTTGAGGCTGTACAAAATAGAAACATTGCACAAATGTTTATTGATAACCCACTAGGTGGAGTTGATGAAAATGGTGAAAGAAAAATAGGATTCTTTGATAAGATATTTATGACACATCCACCAATGAGTGAGAGGATAAAGGCACTTGAGGTTATTGGATCGTAATTACTAAATAATGAAATCAAAATAATTATCCCTATTTATCTCTTTATACTCTGCATTATCATATGTTACAAGCCAAGGTTTAGGTGCAATAGAGTGTTGATTTTGCCACTTAAATTCAAATCCAAATAACTTCCCACTATTTTCCTCTATCAAATCTATTTCTAATTGATCATATGTTCTCCAAAAGTAAAAGTTAGTACTAAAATTTGTATAGCTATTTCTTTTGATTCTCTCAATCATTAAGAAATTTTCCCACAATCCGCCAATATCGTCCCTATCTTCGATTTTGTTAAAATTGGAAATTAAAGCATTCCTAATACCAGTGTCATAGAAAAAATATTTATTCATTTTATTTATCTCATTTCTTAAATTTCTTGAGAATCCATATAATGGAAATATTACAAATGACTTCTGAAGAAGATCTAGATAATATGACACAGTTTTAATATCAACCGATAATTTTGTTGCAAGCTCACTAGTAGAAACTTCTCCCCCCACTTGGAAAGCAAGATATTTTAACAAATTATATATTGTTTCTAAATTCTTTATTCTATTAAATTCTAAAATATCTTTAATTAAATATGAATTTGCAATCATTTTAATTATCTTCTCTTTTTCAGCATTTTTCTTTTGCGTTATTACTTCAGGATAAGATCCATATATAAGATAATTTCCAAGGTTACTTTTTAACTCTGATTTTGAAAGATCTAAATTCAACTCTGATTGAGAAATAGGATAAAGAGTATATACTCTCTTCCTTCCTGTAAGCGACTCATCAGTTTTATTTGCTAAATCAAAAGATGATGAACCTGTAGCGATAAGAAACTTGTCTGGGTGTCTATCAACCATTAATTTAAGTGCTGTTCCAATATTCTCAATTTTTTGAGCTTCATCTATAACAATTAATTCAAAATTTTCAACATGATTATCAGTCGAATCATATGTACACTTTGAAAGATTATTTGCTATTTCGAAATTATCACCTGTGTCATATCTGTATTTTAGATTAGTATGTGCTAAAAATTCATTTATAAGTGTAGTTTTCCCTACCTGTCTAGGTC
>JBAXKR010000014.1:0-13713 GCA_037135235.1 bacterium
ATCTACACCAAAGAATTTAACTGCATCACCTCCAATAATTACAACTGGATTTGTTCTATTTGATTTTCCGAAGGTTTTAATATCTAACTCTTTTTCCACCTTACTTTCAGTAAAGATATTTTTTAATAAAGTCGATATGAAATATGCACTCTTTTTGTACTTAAGAAAATATTCTTTAGAATTTTCAAAATCATTTAAACATTCTTTAAAAAAAATATTTTTAAGAAGTAAATCATCAGCATTTTGGATAAGATATGAAAGCCTGCTTGAATAATTCTCACTGTATGTTTTTAGAAGTACTTTCTTAGACTTATCAGACTTGATAATACGATTTATCTTAATATTTTCAAAATTAATATCCAGATATAGCAAATCATCTGATTCTAATTCAGTTAATAACTCGGCTGAACAATTTTCATTTGGAGTATCAATATGGCAGCATTCAATGTTTTTAGAAGCACTTAAATAGTTATTAGTATCATCTATGTCTGTTACAACAACTACTTGAGATTTTTGTGGAAAATATCTTTCAACAATTGAAAGCGAAGAGTTCATTATCTTAGAATCAATTTGTTTCAGGTATTGAATATTGTCAAAAGAAGTGTCTAGGAAATATACATCAGATACGCCAGATGTGGCACTTACTAGCACTATTTTTGGGGGCAGATTGTACATTCCAAAAATCCTTATATATAGTCAACAAATGGTAAGAGTGCTAAATATCTTGCTCTTTTAATACTAACCGCTAATTTTCTTTGACAAATTGCACTTACTCCTGTTCTGCTACTTGGAAGTATTCTACCTCTTGGGGTAATAAATTTCTTTAATTTATACACATCCTTATAGTCAACCCTACTTGGATCTTCTCCAAAAGGACAACTTGATTCTACTGGTATGATTTTTATCTTTTTTCTTTTTTTTGCCATTTTACTTAATAATAAAACAAACTATTCTAATTAAAAAGGAAGATCTTCTTTTGCAACTGGTTTCTCTTCTTCCTCATCTGTTACATCTGGTTCTGCTGATTTTTCAGCAATTCCACTTTCTGATTGTGTAGGCACTCCAGATTGTGGGTCTTTTGCATTTTCTAATCCGAATCCACTCTTTCCTTTACTATCTAATAACTTCATATCAAATATTCTTATTTCAGTTCTATAGTTTCTTTGACCTTCTGATTCCCATACTCTACTTCTAATTTCACCTTCAACATATACTAACATTCCTGTTGATAATATGTTTGCACATATCTCACCAAGTTTATTCCATGCCACTATATTATGGAATTCAGCTTTTTCTTTTTGCTCACCTGCTTGAGTCTTCCATAAGTTATTTGTTGCAATACCAAATGTACATACTACTGAACCTGATGGAGTATATCTTACTACCGGTTCCCTTGTTAAATTTCCGATTAAGATAACTCTATTTAACGATCTCGATGTTGCCATTTCTTTAATACATCTAAACTAAATTAATTAAAGTTCTTCTTCTTTAATTAGTAAGTATCTTAACACTTCGGAGATTAGACCAAGATTAGTTCTAAATGAGTCCGTCTTTGATCTCTCTAATTCAATTTTATAGAGAATATAATATCCTTCGTCATGTTTGTTAATTCTATATGCTAAATGCTTCTTTCCCCAGACATCTGTCTTTGAGATAGAACCACCACTAGTTTTCACTAAGTTTTCTATTTTGCTTTGTGCAGAAAGTCGAACATCCTCTGGTAAAAGGGCTTTCAATATTACAACCAATTCGTATTTTTGCTTCATCTATATATTTAACTAATTACTAAATTAACTGACACCCAAGTATAATAACATCTAAAGGCCATAAATCTCAAGGATTTTGTCGACTAGGCTCCATGTTTAAAGTTCATTATATCTGCCTCTTTAACTATATAATCCCTTGATTCTAGTCTTATCTTACCTGCATCTCTAGCAAGTTTTTCTCCTCCAATTGCTACAAAATCATCATAAGAGATAACCTCTGCTGCAATAAATTTATCATAAAAATCAGTATGAATCTTTCCTGCAGCTTGCCTTGCATTTGAGCCTTTATCAATAGTCCATGCCCTACTCTCATCAGGTCCTGTTGTAAAAAAGCTAGCTAAGCCTAATAATGAATATGATTCTTGTATAAGCTTATCCAGTCCTGATAATTCTAGTTTGTATTGCTTCATGAATTCAATCCTATCTTCATCACTTAGTAAACTTAATTCACTTTCTAGTTTTAAACTTAAAGCCAAAACCCTATTATCTGATCCGATTCCTAGATTCTTTTTCATCTCTTCTTCATTAATCTTACCAATATCCTCTTCTTTGATATTCATTACATAAATAACTTTTTTCGTAGTAATAAGATTTACTGTTTTGAGATCTGCCTCCAATACTTCATTTATCTCTATTTCGTGTTTGTTATTCTCATAAAATTCCTTAGCTAAATGTCCTTCTTGCAAATGAGTATTTAATCTTTCTAAGAAATCTGCAGTTCCTTTCTTTTTAGGATCAGTTCTAGATAGTTTTGAAAAGTTATCTTTAACTTTGGATAGAATCTCAATATCTTTAAGGATAAGCTCAGTATTAATTGTTTCAATATCACTTTTAGGATCTATTTTATTATGCACATGAATTATATCTGTACTTTCAAATGCTCTTACAACATGAACTAAAGCATCTACATTTTGGATTTGACTTAGAAATTTATTACCCAGTCCTTCACCTTCTGAGGCACCTTTTACAAGACCAGCAATATCTACAAAATCTACAAATGCATAAATAGTCTTTAATGAATGTTCTATTTGTGAAAGTTTATCAAGTCTTTGATCCTTTACAAAAACTCTTCCAACATTAGGATCTATTGTACAAAATGGATAGTTTTCTGCAGGAACTGAGTTTTTTGTAAGTGCATTGAATAGAGTTGATTTTCCAACATTAGGAAGACCTAATATACCTAAACTTAGTCCCATATATACAAAATATTAATTAATCGTATTAAACCAATTGAATTATACTACATAGTTCACAATCTGGTGAGTTCGAAGCATTAAAATAGCTTCATCTAGCCTATTTTGATTTGTTGCAAAGAGAGTAAATAGCCGATCACCATTATTGACTCTTTGTTTGGGAAACTTATGAAAATACATTCCAGCTTCTTTAATATATGGATTTCCCAATGCTTTACATATATCAAATACACATTTATTGTTAATACTTTCAATTTCTCCAGATCTATCAGAAATATATTCGTAATGTAAAGCTCCAATTTCAATATCATTTGAATTAATATCACTAGCTCCACCTTGAGCCTTAATTATAGATCTTAATTTCTGCTCTGCTTGTCCACTCTCAAATATTTTCCAAGCCATTCGAAGTGCTTCATCAATTGGAATATTCTTAACAAGTGCTATGAGGTCAGCTGCAATTGCAACAGCATCTTCCTCAAGTTGTCTTTCTCTAGCAATTAAATCACCCTCAAATATCCTAAGGAATTCAATACATTCTAATGCAGGACCCACAGCATGGCCATCAATTGAATTTACATTTCTTTTATGAAGAACTACTTTAATTCCAAAATGATCAGCAACTCTTTTGAATGCACTATCGACTTGCCTATACTCATCTTCAGTTGAAATCTTAGCTCCAGGACCAATTGGAATGTCAAAAACTACATGGTTTACTCCTTGAGCTATCTTTTTCGCCATAATACTTGCAACAAATTTATCAATAGACTCAATCCCCAGTTGTTTTTGTACCCTTATTATATGATCATCTGCTGGTGCAAGATCAAGTCCTCCACCCCAAACCATAAATGCATTATTCTTTTTTATCATTTCCTCAAGTTCAAATTTTTCAAAACTCATTTTCATAATTACCTCAAGCATATCTGTTGTTGCACTTGCACTTGTAATAGCTCGACTTGAAGTATTAGGAACAATAATATCTGGAATACATGCAATAATTGGAATGACTATTGGAGTGATTCCTTTTCCAGCAACTCCTCCAATTGAATGTTTATCAGCCACAATTCCATCGAATTTAAACATTACTCCTGTATTTGCCATTGCTTTCGTCATTGACATAACCTCATCCTCATCAAAGCCTGGAGAATATCCTGCTGCAACATAATATGCTGTTAATACAGGACTTAGCCTGTTTGTTGCAATATCACTTACAATAGTGTGGATCTTTTCATAGCTTAGTTTTGCACCTCTCATCTTTTCTCGAATATATGAAATAGACTCAGTAGGAGAAACTAACTCCATCTGAAGTATTTCCATATCATGGATATTAAATTTTTTATAGAAGTCAGAAAAAAGTCCAATTCTTCCTCTTTTTACTAGTGTTGAAGTTGTATCAATTACTAAAGCCGTACCCTTTGCATTTTCATCCCATGTTAGATTCACTGTACTACCAGCTGCAATACCCTCTTCATCTGCATCCTCTTTATTAATAACTGCAATTAATGCATCATTTGTTTCTAAATCAAGTTTTTTTGATCTTAAAAAGAGAGCCATAATTTATATACTAAAATAGTATTTTTAAATATATCATATTGAGGTAAACAAAATTATATTTCAACTACTTCTTTCTTTTGAGGAATTGCAACTTCTAGATTTGGAGCAACAGCTTTTACAGAATTGTAAAATGCTTCTGCTCTTTCTTTTTGAGAATGAATTAAGAAAAGCTTCTTAAGAGATGTTGTTTTATATTGAGTGAAGAAGTCCATTAGATCTGATTGATCAGCATGTGCAGAAAAACCCTTAAGATTATATATTGATCCATTCACCTTTACAGTTCTATCAGCAATTACAACTTCCTTTACACCTATGGATAATTCTCGTCCTAGAGTATTTTCAGCTTGAAAACCTACAAGTATAACTGAAGTATTCTTAAGTGGAAGATTGATACTTAAGTGATACAAGATTCTTCCACCATCACACATTCCAGAGCCTGCAATGATAACTACACCCTTTTTCTTATTTATTCCGACGGAAGTTTTGGATGATTGAGATTTTGTTAGTGCTGGAAATTCAAATGCATTATCATTTCTTGCAAAAAAATCTTGAATTTCTCTATTTAGATACAAATATGATTTTTCATATATTTCAGTTGTCTTAAGAGCAAGTGGACTATCTACAAATACTTCTAGATTATTTCTAAGTTTACCCATTTGCTTTGCTTTTTTAATCTCAAACAGCAATTCTTGAGTTCTTTGAACGGAGAACGATGGAATCAATACATTTCCACCTTCAGAGATAGTTTTATTTATTATCTTTATGAATTCTTCAACAGTTCCAGTTCTATCTGGATGAGTTTCACCACCATACAAAGCTTCCATTATTATGTAATCAGGTTCAAATCCTTTTGGTTCTGAAAAAAACTTAACAAGACCTTGTCCTTTATGTCCAATATCACCTGAGAAAAGTAGTTTTTTAAGCTCTCCATTCTCTTTTACTTGTAATTGAATATTTACTGCTCCTAATATATGTCCTGCATCTACAAATTTAAATGATATTTCATCATTAACTATAGTTTCAGTATCAAGTTCAATAGGATCAAAAAGATTTAAAGCTAGAGTAACATCTGCAGTTGAATAAATGAATTCAGCAAGATGACCATACGAATCAGCAAGTGATTGATGAGTAGTTAATTTATTCTTTTTATTATAATTCTTTAGGTTATTCTCTTGAATCTTAGCGGAATCAAATAATAGTAAATCGACAAGTCTTCTTGTAGGAATTGAGCAGAAGATCTTTCCACTAAAACCATTTCTTACAAGTTTAGGAATTAACCCACTATGATCTATGTGTGTATGTGTTAAGAATACATAATCTACAGTACTTGGATCAAAATCATATTTCTCATAGTTATATTTCTCAACATCATCACCTTGAAACATTCCGGCATCAACAATGATCTTTGTCTTTTCAGTTTCGATTAAATAGCAAGAGCCAGTTACAGTTCCAGATGCTCCTATAAAATGTATTTTCAATTCAGTAAATTTAATATTTAAATTTTGCTTCTTGATTCATATGCAGACTTTAAAGTATCTGTATCAACATAGTCCAAATCAGATCCTCTTGGAACACCAAGAGCAAATCTAGAGAATAACAGTTTACCATCTGATTCTAATTCCTTTTGAATATAGATCATAGTAGAATCTCCCTCCAAACTAGGATTTAGTGCAAAAATAACTTCTAATTTCTTATCATTTGCTAATAATTTAGTTAATTCAGACACCCTACTAATCAATCCTTCTACCTTTAAGTTAGAAGGTAAGATATTGTTAATTGGAGAAATTAATCCTTCAATTATATAGTAATATCCATTATATGAATCTGCATTCTCAATTACTACCTCATCAAAATAGTCTTCAACAATCATAAGCATATTTGATTCCCTTTCATCATTTGTACAAATATCACAAAGGTTTCCTTCACAAATAGCATTACATTTAATACATTTTTTTAAAGTATCTATAGAATTCAATGCATGTTTCAAAGAAGATACCTTATCTTTATACCTAAAAAGATTCAAAGCTATTCTACCTGCCATTTTAGGTCCTATACCAGGCAGGCTTTCAAACTCATCTATTATTCCTTGCAGTGCATTTGGATAGATCATTGTCCCATCATTCCTTTAAGTTTATCCATATCAAAATCTTTCATCATCTCCTTTTGAAGTTTCTTTTGAGCATCTTTTGATGCTTCTTTAATCTGTTTTACTAAAGAATCTTTCATTAGAGGATTTAAAAGATCATCTGAAATTTCTATTTCAATAATTTCTTGAGTTCCATCCATTGTTATACTAACTCCTTCATCTTTAGAAATACCTTCTAAGACAAGTTGTTTCATTTGATCTTGCATTTTCTTAGCTTCGGATTGAAGCTTAAAGAAATCTTTTACATTACCAATATTAGGCATTTGCATAAATATATTTTAATAAATTAATAAAATATTACTGTAGTAGTTCAGAAAACACGTCTTTGACTATATCATTTTCCCCTTTCAGGTCAAGTTTTTCAGATTCTCCAATTACATTAATAATTATAGACATTTTTCGACTAGTAAGATTTTCAAGCTCAGTTAAAATTATCTCAAGTGCTTTCTTATTCTCTATTCTACTCTTATGAAATTTATATTTCATTCTTAAATACAAAACATTATCTTCTACATTAAGTATCTCGGCATTAGAAAGAAGTCCTGAAAGAGGCACATTCTTAACCTTCACTCTAGATATTAAGTCTGGCCAAATCTTTTTAATAACTATAGTGTCATCTTCAAAGTCTATTTTCTTTATCACTGCATTTTCCACCTTAGGCAAATTTTCATCTTTTAATTCAGTCTTATCATTTTCAATAATAATTACTTTTGATTTTATCTCTTTTGATTCATCGTGTTGACTCGGAATTGGTTTACTAACTGTAAGTAAAGTATTCCCTCTATTTGCTATTTTATATACATACAATTCAAAAGCAATATCATCATAATCAGTAATTTTTAATTGTCTTTCTAGGCCAAATAGTAATTCTAAAATCATAAATACCTCATTTTTATCATAACTACTAACACTTAATGCCTTTTGCCCATATCGAATTAATTGGACACAAAGTTCAGTAGAGCTATTTCCAGAAGCTAAAGTCTGAATTAAAACTTTTTTAGCAGATTCAAAATCATTTTTATACAGAAAATCAAACAAACTTTTTACATTTTGATAGGAAGATAAACCCAGTATTTGGTAGGCTTTCTCCAAATCTATTTCATTCTCATCTTCAGTATGAGTAAGTAGTTTTTGTAATATTGTTTGACTATCTCTAAAACTACCTTTTGCCATAGTTGCCACTAAAGAAATTGCCTCTTTAGAAACTTTTTTATTTTCTTTTTGTACAATACTTGCAAGTACAGTAGAAAGATCATCATTACTTGCAAGTTTAAAATCAAATCGTTGACACCTAGACAATATCGTCAGTGGAACCTTTTGAACCTCTGTCGTTGCAAGAATGAACACAACATAAGCTGGTGGCTCTTCAAGTGTCTTTAAAAGGGCATTAAAGGCATCCTTTGATAACATATGAACCTCATCAATGATATATATCTTCTTATCAAATTTTATAGGTGAAAAACTAATTTTTTCCTTTAAATTCTTAATATCATCAATGCTTCTATTCGAAGCTGCATCAATTTCTACAACATCTAGAGATCTTCCTTCTTGAAATATTGTACAATTCTCACATTTACCGCATGGATTACCTTCTTTTAGGTCCGTACAATTAATTGCCTTTGCTAAAATTCTTCCAACAGAAGTTTTACCTGTCCCTCTTGGACCAATAAAAATGTAGGAATGAGAAACATTCCCAGAACTTAGCTGAGATTTTAATATTTGGATTATATGGGATTGCCCAATTACCAAGTCAAAATTTTGTGGTCTATATTTTCTATAAAGTGTCTCCATATTTATTGAATTTTACATAGAGAATATACCACAAAAAAAATCTCCTCGCTTTTAAACGAGGAGATCTGTTTTTATCTTCTTGGAGTACCTTTAAGAGACCTTCTTCTTATAGACTGTCTTCTCTTTCTTTTTCTTTTAGCAAATTCCTTACGAATTGCTGCTAATCTTTGTGAATCTGTTCTATATGTTGTTCTCTCTTTAAGTACTTCAATAATATTTTCTCTTAAAACTTCTCTATGTAGTCTTCTTAAGGCTGCATCGATTGGTTCATCTGAGTTCACTACTACTGACATAAGTTATATCACCTCCGTATTTTTATTTATTACCAAATAATCCAGTAACGGCTTTAATGATACCTTGAATGAAGTTTATTTGCAAAACATCCTTAAATAGGAGAACTACAAATAGTATCATTAGAAGTACGAAGCCAGTCATATTTATTATTCCCATAAGCTTCTCAGAAAGCGGTTTTCCCCTTATTTTCTCAATAATTACAAACATAACATGTCCACCATCAAGTGCAGGAATAGGAAGTATATTAAAAAATGCTAATGATAAGCTAATTGATCCTATTAGAAATAGAATATCAATAAAGTTATCTGCTGCAACAAAGCGATAAGTTACTTGACCTACCTGAACAATTGTACCTGTACCACTTGAAACTGGTTCTAGAGATTTTGTTTGAAATGATTGATTTATCAGTTCTCCATAAGCACTCATTGAATATCCAAAAACATTATATGTTTCAACAATTCCTGAAAAAACCTTTTGGTTTGTGTAGTCAAGTTTATAGTATTCAATTGGGGAAAAACTAACACCTATCACTGGTACACCAAGATCATTCAACTTATTAACATTTACTTTAATATTTTGAAAACTTTGATCTCTAACTATTTGAAGCTTAATATCAATAGTTTTACCATAACTAGCTTTTACAATATCTGAAAAGTTTGATGCAGAATTTACATCCTTGCCGTCAATACTCCAAATTAAAGAATTTATTGGAAGATTTGCTTCCTTTGCAGAAGAACCATCAGCAACTAATTTAACCCATGGTTTTGAAATTAGTTCTTCCTTTATACCAGGAAAACTATAGTCAGCAATTTTAGGAAAATACACTACAAAACCTGAACTAATTAAATAAATGTAAAAAATTACTATCGCAAGTATTACATTCATAAATACACCAGCAAAAAGTATAAATAACCTTTGCAAAGCTGGCTTTTCGCTATAACTATTTGGATCATTTTCTACTGATGTTTCTTGTCCATAAATCTTTACATATCCACCAATAGGCAATAGATTAATTCTGAATAATGTTCCTTTATATTTTTTGCCCCATAACTTTTTTCCCATTCCAAACGCAAATTCATCAACTCTAACTTTACAAAGCTTAGCAGCTAAGAAATGCCCAAGTTCGTGAATAACAACTACAATAGCAATTGTAAACACAAGCACGATTATTGTTTTTACAGCATCTAGGAAGTTTAAATCCATTTGGGTAGTTATTTAATTAAATTTTCAACAATTTCTCTTCTTTGGCCTTTAGTAATTGATCAATTTGATAGTTATGATCTTCAACTGAGCTTTGAAGTTTTTCTTCCTCAGTCTTTTGAAAGTCTTCCGTAATTAATGATTCTTTTTTTTGATTATCTAGATATTGAAGGTATTCTTTTCTATGTTGTCTTATTCCAATTTTTGCTTCTTCAGCTTTACTTGAACAAATTTTGACAAATTCCTTTCGTTTTTCTTCAGTTAAGGCTGGAAAAACTAGCCTTATTGTCTCACCATCAACGACAGGATTAATACCTAAACTACTTTTCTGGATTGCTTTTTGAATTGATTCTAGAAGTGTCTTATCCCAAGGAGAAACAAGTATCATATTTGAATCAACAACTGAAACTGAGGCTACTTGATTAATTGGCATATTTGAACCATACGCTTCAACCAAAACGTCTTCAAGTATATCTACACTAGGACGTCCTGCCCTAATCTTTGAAAACTCTTGATTTAAATGCTCAAGTGTTCTAAGTGATTGTATTTTAAATTCCTGTAAAGTAGAAATCATAAGTATATATTACTTGGAAATTGTCATCCTGTAAATATTTCTTATTAATATTTTTTCCCCAAGTTTTGCAAGTATTTCATTATATAGATCCTTTACCTTTTTCTTAGTAGGGTCTTTAACCCATGGTTGCTCCATAAGTACAACTTCCTCGTAAAATTTAGCAAGCTTTCCTAGAGCAATTTTTTCAGCTATTGCTTTTGGTTTACCAGTTTTTTCTACTTCTGCCATATATATCTCTTTTTCCTTTGCAATTCTTTCTGCTGGAACATCGGAAATATTAATATATTCAGGGTTTTGTGAAGCAACTTGCATAGCTACTTCTTTTGCGAAATCTTGGAAGCCTTTATCCATTGCTACAAAATCAGTTTCTGTAGTTACTATTGCAACACCTACTAACTGTCCGTTATGGTGAATGTATGTTCCGATATATCCTGCATTTGATTCTTTATCTGATCTCTTGGCAAGTTTTGCCATACCTTTCTTTCTAAGAATTTCATAAGCCTTTTCTAAATCACCTTTTGATTCTTCAAGAGCCACTTTACAATCTGCAAAACCAACACCTGATTTCTCTCTTAATGATTTTATCGTATCCATGCTGACTTTACCCATGAGTTTTACCTTATGAAATTAAATAAAGATTTATAATTACCTATATCTTATTTAGCTTTCTTTACAGTCTTTACTGGTTTCTTTGCAATAGTTTTCTTAGCTGGAGTTTTTTTAGCTACTTTAATTTCTTCTTTAACTTCTACTACTTCTTCAGGCTTTTTTACTTCTTTCAATTTTGATACTTTTGCAACTCTAACTCTCACCTTTTTCACTTTTGGAGTATTATTTTCTTCAGTTGAAGTAACTAATTTTTTAACTTCAAATTTAGAATAGTCTTTATAGAAATGCTTAATACCATTACCTTTGTTTCCAAATTCAACTGCATCTCCGATTAAGTTAATAACCATTTGAAGTGCACTTAAAGCATCATCGTTAGAATATATTGGGTAAGTTACTAATGTTGCATCTGTATTAGTATCAACTAATCCAACAGTTTTGATTCCTAATCTCTTTGCTTCACTTACAGCTGATTTTTCAAAGCTAGGATCAATAACGATAACTAATTTAGGTAATTCAGTCATCATTTTAATTCCACCATAAAGTCTATCTAGTCTCATCCATTCTTTCTTCATCCAGGCAATCTCTTGCTTGGTTCTTCCTTCAATTCCAGTCTCAAAATCTGTTTCTAACTTTCTGAGTCTCTCTAAACTTTTGTTAACAATTTTGTAGTTTGTTAATAGTCCTCCAACCCATCTGTGAGTTACATAATATGCACCTGATCTCTTTGCTACTTCTTCTACAATATCCTTAGCTTGATTCTTTGTTCCAACAATCAAAACTGGATTATATGTAGCATATTTTGCTACCTCAGCAAGTGCTATTTTTAAAGATTCAATTGTCTTACTTACATCTATAATATGAATTCCATTTCTTTCTCCAAAAATAAAGCTTTTTGCACCTGGGTGCCATTTATTTGTCTGATGGCCAAAATGCACACCAGCCTTTAAAAACTCTTTAGAAGTAGGTAATTCTGGAGCATAAACAGGAGCCTTAACTACAGCTTTTTCTTCCTTAGTATTAACCATAAAATGTATTAATTAAATATTGAAATCAAAAAAACAATACGTGTTTCATTATATCAACAAATTCAATTTGTTCAAGCGGAATAGCTCTTCTTTTCAATGATCTTTTAGTCTTTTATTCAATTTAATAGATTAATTAACTATTTACATCATAACTATCTAGAAGTACACTAAGCTATATTTACCTTTTATTTAATTTGACTATATGGAAAATACAAGCTCCAAATCGGTTGATATATCTACTTTAAAAGAATTCCAAATACAAAACTATAAAGATGCGAGTAAGAAAGCATTGGTAACGCCACTTAGAGAAAAGCTTGGGTTAATAGAGAAAGATTTTGAGAATATTAAAGATATCTGTAACCAGCCATTAGTATATGAATTCATTTTTAATGAAAAATTAATTGGGAAACCATATTCAATTGAAAAAGCCCATGATTTTCTTACATGGTCAGAAAAAGGATGGTCAGAAAGTACCCATTTTCCTTTTGTGATAAGAGATGAGGAGAAAAGAATCATAGGAGCAATAGATATTAAATCAAACAATCCTGTAAATGCAGAAGTAGGATACTGGATAGATGGAGGGATAACTGGGTTTATGACAAATGCACTTATTGGATTAGTTTCTATGGCAAAAGAAGCAGGATACAAATCACTCACTGCACTTGCAAGACAAGATAATTACAGATCAAAAGGAGTCTTAGTAAGAGCAGGATTTAAAAATGTAGGACAAGAAGAAGATAAAAAAACTGGAAGGATTAGAGATAAATTTGAGTTGCAATTCTAATTCCATCCCATATATTCAAGTATTTGACTCGGATTTGAAGTAAGTTTAGCTATATTACTTGCTTCTGAAATAATATGATTACAGCCTTCTGATAGTTTGCTATTAATATTACCTGGAACTGCAAATACTTCCCTATCAAATTCAAATGCATATCTTGCAGTAATTAAACTGCCACTTCTTAAAAGTGATTGCACTACTAGCGTACATGGCGTAAGTCCTGCAATAATTCTATTCCTTTTTACAAATGATTTTTTATCTACTCCTTTCTCATAAGGGTATTCTGATAGAAGTAGACCATTTGTATTTATAATCTCTTTTGCTAAGTTTGTATGAAAGCATGGGTAAATATTATCAATCGAACCTGGGAGAACAGCTATTGTCGGAACATTCATATTCACTGATTCCAAATGCGAAATTGAATCAATACCTATTGCAAGGCCACTTACTATTGGAATATTGTTCTTTGCTGACTCTATCAGGACTTCGCTGTTTATTTTTTCATGCTTTAAAGGGCTTACCATGCAGCAAACTTCTGAAAACATTGGATTTTTCCTTACTGCATCTTCGCTTCCCTGAAAAACTGCGGCTAACTTTATCTGTTCCTGCACTCCATCGGCGCCTGTCTGCGATTGTGAGTAATAATTTCTCCGAGTGTATGGGAAAACTCCCGCAAAAATTATTCTGTCAACCCCATATTCCTCAAAGTCAGACGGGATAACTATTCCGTGCATTATATGAAGGTTTTCAAGCTGATCCTGTAATAAAGTAAATTTAACAAGG
>JBAXKR010000015.1:0-13649 GCA_037135235.1 bacterium
GTAAACACAAGATACTTTGAATTTAATGTAAATCCATTAATTCTGCTTAAATATCCATCTTGTCTATTCAATGTAGTAAGTTCTTTTTTATTTGTTCCATCTATGTTTTGTATAAATAGCTTTGTTGAACAATTAGAGTTTTCACAATAACTGTATGAATAAGTAAGCTTTTTACCATCTTTGGACACATTAATGTTTTGGATTGAATCAATTCTTACGGTATCTGATAATTTTTGATTTTCTTCAATTAGTAATTTCTCATTAGCATCCCCAGTAATGTTTTTTGATGTAATTCTAATTTTATACGCAGAAATATCAACAGCTTGAGGTATAGAGTACAAATCCGTATAACTATATGTAATTATCTTATTAGCAACGGGGAATACTTGTTGACCAAGTATGCTTGGATAATTAGAAGATAGACTTTGAATACTTCCAACTTTTTTAATACTTCCTCCAGTTATTGGGACTGAAAATAGTTGATCAGGTAAACCACTTCCTGATGCACTTTCTCTATTTGAGAAGAAATATAGATCTCCAGTACTTGATAACTCAATATCATATATTGTACCTTTGCCATCTGTTAGTTTTTTTTCATCACTTGCATCATAATTACTTGAATATAGATTGTCTAATCCATCTCTGTTTGAGATATAGAAAATTCTTCCAGATGGTACTAGTTCAATACTTAATTTATTACTGACCTTAGCTAAAGAAACAGTTTTTGATAAGTAACCTGATTTCTCTACTTTTAAGTCTAGACTTCCTTCTGAAGTAAAATCTTGTATTAAGTATTTACCATCTTTATCTGTCTTTACATTAAGAGCTTGAAATTTGATTGATGCATCTGTAATCACTGCACCACCTAATAGACTAACAGTTGTTATTTCTAAATCTTTTGCTGTTACTAATGTAATATCTGGAGCTGTATTTTTTCCTGCTACTAAATCAATATCAATACTCACATCTTTATACTGAGCTGACGTTAAAGTGATTTTAGTTTTCCCTACTTCAAGTTTTCCACTTTTGAATTCTCCACTATTATCAACAGATAATTCTAAATTTCCAACCATCAACTTAAAATTAGCAGGGTCAATTGAATTTTCATTGAATAGAAGTTTCCCTTGAATATATGAGTAGCTAATAAATTGAAGTGTGAAATTTCTATCCTTATTATCTCCTCTCGATAAAACTACTTCTGCAGATAAGTCTTCATAATCGTCTGCTTTAACACTCACTTTATTAGGTCCGTATTCAAGTCCTTCAATACTATACTTTCCAGTAGCATCAGTTGTAGCTTTTTTGTCAGCAACATTTACTATAGCTGATTTAATAGGAAGGCTTTTTGAGTCGTATACATATCCGGTAACACTAGATTTTAAAATACCTTTATCCCATCCCATTGCCATAGCTACTATAGTAATAACTAGCAAAACTAATACAAATGGAGCAAGTATAAAGATAATTTTAGTAATTTTTTTCTTGAGTATTTGTTTCTTGTCTAAAATAGCCTCATTCTTCTTGTTCACTATATCTGATTCTTTCATTAAAAATTCTGGTTTTTTAATTTCTTCTTCTTTAATAGGATTTGTAATCGGGTTTACATTTTCAGTAACAGGCTCTACTTTGGATGATTCTTCACTAGGAACCACATTGGTAGCCACTTCTGGAAGCTTTTCTTCTTTTTTATCCCAAGGATTTGGAGCAATTGGTGTATCCATTTATTGATATTAAAAATATGAATAATTAAATATATACAATTCCTTAACGAATTGGTATCTAAATAGTAACTTTTTGCAATCATCTTTAACAGAATGTAATATTGTGTATGCGTATAAAAATCATAATAATTATTACAATCATATTAGCTGTCGTTGCTGTTGCAATTGTTTTAGGATTTTCATTCATACAAAGCCTTGAAAATAGGACAAAAGCAAATGTAAATGAATCACCAGTTTCTTTAGAAATAACTAATCTAACGGATTCTTCTGCTACAATAATTTGGAAAACTACTGACAATACTTCAGGTAAAGTTAATCTGTATGGAGCTGATGGAAAATCCACAATGGTGCTTGATGAAAGGGATACTTCAGCTAATGCAGATACTAACAAAAGAAAGATTCATTTAGTTACAATAAAGAATCTAATTGCTGCAACGAAATACACATTTACGATAACTGATAATGCTACTGAATATTTTAATAACACTCAAAGATGGAATTTCACCACACTTCAAACTCCTTCATCCCCATTAGTTCCAAAACCAATATTTGGACAAGCTAATGTTGACTCAGGGGGAACAGCAGGAATACTTATTAAATTGGTAGCAAAAACTAAAACTGGAGTAGAATCATTAGTTTTATCAAGTCTTTCTACAGATAATGGAACATATAGTTTTGATTTATCAAGTCTAAGAACAAAGAACGGTGAGTTATTAAACTTAGACTCAAGTGATCAACTAATTGTTAATATGAGTAACGAAAGTAATAAGCAAGCACAAATAACAGCAAATATTAAGTAATATGAATTTAATAGCAAATAAAAAAATATTGTTTATAGGTGTGGCAGTTGCCTTTGTCTTGGTAATTGTATTTGTAGTTGGCGCAATGGTTGTAAGGAATTCGCAAACAGTAACCTCTAAAGTTTCTTCAAGTTCTCAAACTTTAGTAGCTAATACCTCACTTGCAGCAGGTGATAAAGTGACTAACTCAGCAACAGTAGAGCTAGATTTAAGTAATTCTACGGTTAAACTTCCAACAGTTACTCTTTCAAGTAACCCAATTCTTGCAGGTGCCTCATTAAGTGCAGCAAGTTCTGTTGCATCAAGTATTGTTTCAGCATCAAGTGTTGCAAGTATAGCGAGTTCTGCTTCAGTAAACAATTCAGATCCAAAATCGCCAACTAATATGTATGTTACAAATAAAGATTACAAAATATGGAGTGTTGTTTGGACAACTACAACAGCAACAATTGGGAAACTTAAATATGGAACTACTTCAAGTAATTTAGATAAGGTTATCTCTGATGATAGAGTTGCTTTAGCAAATAAGGCCGCATATTCTCATCAAGTTACTATAACTAATGCTGATACACTATTAAACCAAGGAAATCCTACCTTCTATTACAAGATACTCTCAGATGATACTGAATATGGAAATGGTTCAAGTGCTTACACATACTCTAATGCTCCACTTCTATCTTCTCCATCTAGTCCTACAAATGCTGTTGTAACCGTAAGTGCAGCTGTGAGTAATAATGATGCAATTGTAATTGGGAGAATAAAGTCTGGTACCGATTATTCAGAATGGGTTAGCTCAGCTGTGTCAGGAACTAATTCAATATTAAATATAGGGACAGCAAGAAAGAATGATTTAAAATCATACATGGCTCAAGGATCAACTTCAAAGTTAGAAGTGTCTGTACTGGGTCCTAATGGAAAAGTTATTGGAACAAAAACGGATATTTCCTTAACAAATATTGAAGATACTACAATTGCAGTAACGATAACTCCTGGAACTGGAACAGTTGCAAGTATTGCTTCTAGTAGGGCAAGTTCAACAAGTGTAAAAACTTCAACTTCAACTTCAACTGTAATTCAATCAGTCTCAACAGTAACGTCAGTCACTTCCTCATTAAAGACAGTTCCTAAAACTGCAATTGAAGATGATTTATCATTGTTAGCAATTCTTATCTTTAGCTTAACAATATTGATATTTGGAACTTCAGGGCTATATAGGATAAACGCAAAACAGAACTTTGGAAGAAGAGTACTTGAAGGAAATGATGACTAACTAATTTTCTACTACCCTCTTTGCTGTTTTAAATACTTTAAGCAATATTGTTGGAACTGTAATTATTAATAGTCCAGCTATTAAATATGGGAAAAATATTGCAACTCTAATACTTAATACTATTTCATCAATTTGTGTAAGCTTATATTTATTAATTGCTTCTTTAGAATCCATATAGTTAATTGGAATGATATTATCTCCTACTGGTGTAACTACAATATTGGGAGTTTCTAAATTACCAGTGACACTGCCTACAAACAAAGATGTAACTTCTTTAGGATTATCAACACTTTCTTCACTTACAAACCAACTAAAATGATCAAAATCTTTTCCAATAAACTTTCTAGTAGTATTTCCCCAAGTAGGATCAATTGAAACCCAACCTGTATCATTAATATACGCTTGAACCCATTGATGTTTCTCAGCTACCGAGCTATTTTCTCCGGGTGTATATCCATATCCAAATACAGCTCTTGATGGAATACCTTTAGCTCTTAGTAGGGTGATTAATAGATCAGAATATTCCATACAAACCCCTGATCCTGTTTTAAGCGTACTTACAGCACCTTGTCTAGTATTATTAATTCCAAGTTTTAGATTATCGTAGTCAACTTTGCTTGTTACAAAATCGTATATATTCATTATGGTTTCCATAGTATTTGATCCATTTTGAATTCTATTCGTTGTTTCTACAATTAAAGGATCTGTTACTTCCCAATACTTTTCTGCTGATAAATATTTTGACAAGTCAATTGAGTTATCAAGGTATCCTTCTTTGCTATTTTCTTCAGATTGAATTAAATATCCCTTGACTGAAATACTTGTTACATCTTGGTCAATATAGTAGGTGGCTTCTAAATTACCATTTGGAAGTGAAGTAATTTTCTGTGGAATAGGAGAAAAAGATTCATAAAATACTTTTTGGTTAAGTGTTGGATCATCACTAGGAATCATTATTTTGTACTCAGAGAGATTTGGATTTAAAAGTCCTGTTAAATCAACTTTTTGTATTAGCTCAAATTTCCATATTTGAGAATTACCAATTTGAATAACATGAGTTTTTTTTGAAGAATCCTTAGATTCAAACTTAAAAATATAGCTATTAGTATCTTCTGTATAGTTTTCAGTTGCAAAATGAATTGGTCCAAGTAGTTTAGAGATATTTGCAGTGGTATTAATACTTAATTCATATCTGGATCTAAGACTAGATTCAATTACAGGTGATTCCGGAATATATATATTGTATATCTTGCCTACCTTTTCAATTAATTCTGGATTAAGAAATTCAGCTGTAACTATCATTGATTCCCCATATTTAATAGAGTTATTTTGTTTGTATGTAATTTCATATCCATTGGATGTTTTAATAGAAGTAAAACTTTTTTTTGAATTATTTATTTTAATTACTAAACTTGCTAATTCTTTATTGAGGTTTGACCACATTAAATCTTGATTTGTGTATTTTCTCATTGCTGTAAGTGAGAACTTACCATCAGAAGAAAATGATAATACTGTATTTGGTGTATTGTTTATATATTTTGTGGTATTTATTGTTTTTAATTCTCCATTTTGATTTACTTGGTAATCTAAATGAATATTAATTGCAGTTTTTGTCTCTGCAAATACAGGACTAGTAAGTAGAAGAGAAAATACAAAGAGTATTGGGGTAAGTGTTAAAATACCAAATAGTTTTAAAATTTTGAGGTTTGCTAAAATATTCATAAATACAATATACTAATAATATGAATCAACTGAAATACTTTCTAAAAGTAAACTTTAATTTCACCTATGCAATTATAGCTATTTGTACAGTTTTGTTTTTAATTGTGTGGATTCCATATATATTTTTAGCTGGAGGGATTGATGCTAATCCAGTCTCTTTAGTTAATTTTGGAGCAAACTTTGGTAGTTTTGTTCAAATGGGAGAATACTGGAGATTAATAACTGCAAATTTTTTACATGGATCTGTTTTGCATTTAGTTTTTAATATGTATTCTCTATACACAATCGGGAACTTTGTTGAATCATACTTTAGTAGAACTAAATTTTTTACTATATTCATCCTAACTGGAGTAGTAGCATCTTTTACTAGTTATATTTTTAATAATACTGGTTTTTCAGTCGGAGCATCAGGTGCAATATTTGGACTTCTTGGGTTACTACTTGCTCAAACTATTAAAACACAAAATAGTTATTTACCTGAACTCCCAATAGATAAACGAAATCTAATTTTAATAATATTATTAAACCTAGTATTTGGCTTTATTGTTCCAGGCATTGATAATATGGCACATATTGGTGGGCTAGTTTCAGGATTTTTATTAGGGTTTGTAATTAAAACAGAGAATTCAGAAATTGACAGTAAATATAATAGTTTAATCAAAAAAATCCTATTGGCATTGGCAGTTGTATTTTCAGTTTATGGGTTTATTGGATTAATTCTAAACTTATTCTCACATTGATCTAATCTTCAATTTGGTATATGTATGTTTGTATAAATTTATTCTTGACATGTAATGCTTGTTATCTTACAGTCATCTAAATCTGCCCGATACTTCAAAACATTTCTTGATATTTTAAATAATCTAATAATATTATGACTCAACAAACAAAGGTAGCTGAACCAGTCAAAGCAAAAATTGATCCCAACAAACAAAAAGCGATAGATGTCGCAACAGCTCAAATTGATAAGCAATTTGGTAAGGGATCTATTATGAAACTTGGAGATCATCCAGTTGTTGAAAGTGATGCTATTTCAACTGGTGCTATGTCACTTGATATTGCCTTAGGTATTGGTGGAGTACCAAGAGGAAGAATAATTGAGATTTATGGTCCTGAATCAAGTGGTAAAACAACACTTGCTCTTCATATTATTGCTGAAGCTCAATTAAAAGGTGGAGCAGCAGCATTCATAGATGCAGAGCATGCACTTGATCCTAACTATGCTAAAAATATTGGTGTAGACATTGAAAATCTTTATGTATCTCAACCAGATTATGGGGAACAAGCTTTAGATATTCTTGAAACTCTTGTTCGTTCAGCAGCATTTGATGTAATAGTTGTAGATTCAGTAGCTGCACTTACTCCAAAAGCTGAAATAGAAGGTGATATGGGAGATTCTCATATGGGTTTACAAGCTCGACTTATGAGTCAAGCATTAAGAAAGATTACTGCAATTGCAGATAAGACAAAATGTACTGTCATATTCTTGAATCAACTTCGTATGAAGATTGGTGTAATGTTTGGAAATCCTGAAACTACAACAGGCGGTAATGCACTTAAATTTTATGCTTCGATAAGGCTTGATATAAGGAGATCAGAAAAGATTACTGAAGGAGACACTGTTACTGGGCATGTATGTAAAGTTAAAGTAGTAAAGAATAAGATGGCACCACCATTTAGAGAAGCTCTATTCGATATGATTTATCCTTATGGAATAGATAAGATAAGTTCTATGATAGATGCTGCACTTAATCTGGGGATAATTCAAAAAAGTGGGGCTTGGTTTAGATATGGTGATAAGCAGTTAGCTCAAGGTAAGGATGGAACTAAAGAAGCTATTAAAGCTGATGTAAAACTTAAAGCTGCTATATATAATGATGTGAAGAAGAAAGTAGGACTTAAATAATAGAAAATGTATAGGTATTTAAAGGAAGGGTTAATCCCCTTCCTTTATTTATTTTGCATTCCTAAATATGAAATGTTAATCTGCAAATATAATGTATAACTCATTTATACATTACAGTTAATTTTATATATTCTTCCAAATGAAAATTCTCGAAAAGTTTAAGTTAAGCAACATTAATGACAAATTAATTAAAGCTTCGATATTTGGAGCTAAGATACTTGTATTTTGGAACCTCTTTAATCTATTAGTTCCAATATTTCAAATTGCACTAACTCCAGAAGGTCGAGCTCTAGTAAGACAGTCAGATCAAAATGCATTGGCAGGTCTTCTTGTAAATGTTCTTAGTACTATTGTACTTTATGGTGTTCAAGCTCTTGTTTACTATGGTTACTCTCAAATTGCAACTTGGATTATGAAATTAAAAAATCCAGAAATTGATACCACTAAGAAAGATGCAGTAATTGTAGATAGTGAAAAGAATAATAAAAAGAAAAAATATTAATTTAATAACATGAGAAAAGATCTAGAATATCTATTCATTTCAAAAGTTAGAATTGGAGTTCTTAAGCTATTTCTTACTCATCAAGATGTACCTTACTTTTTAAGAGAGGTTGTAAGGCAAATTAGAGAAGAAGTTAATGCTGTAAGAAGAGAATTAATTAGACTTGAAGAAATAGGTTTTGTTAAAGCAGAGCCAAAAGGAAACAAGATATACTATACCGTTAATACTAGCTATACATATTATCCAGAACTTGTTCGAATAATATTTAAATCTTTTGGACTTGGCGCAGAGATAATAAGGAATGATAAAAATATAGGTAATATTAAATATTGTTTTTTAACAAGCTCGTATACAAGAGGAATAAAGAACTCTGAAAGTGATGTTGATTTAATAATAGTTGGTGATGTAGATATGCCTACTTTGGATGAATCAATTAAAAGAAGTGAGAAAGATTCAGAAAAGCTAGTTAACTATACTGTACTAAAACCATTTGAGTTTGAAATAAGGAAAAAAAGAAAAGATCCATTTATTCTTCAAGCACTTCTTGGAAGTAAAGTTATGTTAATTGGCGATGAAGATGAAATGATAGTAGAATAGTAAAAAATATTCTGTCCATGGTTCCAAAATTTGAATTAAAAAAGTTAACATATAATAGAGGGTATCCTAGATACAAGGTTTGGCTAAGACAATCAGGCTTTGATATTCAAGCTGCAGAATTAAGTATTCAAAATGGATTTTATGAATGGGCTTGTTTTCAAAGTGAACAATGTGTTGAAAAAGCATTAAAATCTGTTCTTGTACATGGAGGGTTTAGACCACCAAAGATTCATAAGATTTCAATATTAATAAGTCTTTGTAATAATACAAATCCAGATTTTGCTAAAACTAAATTTCAATTTAGAGATATTGAATCATTCACCTTTATATCCAGGTATCCATTTTTAATTCCAGGAGAAAATATGGCTCCTCATGACTATATTACTTATGAAGATGCAAAACTATGCTTAAACGAGGCGAAGCAATTTTTCCAACAGATTCAGACGCTGCTAAAAGACTCGACGATATTGTTGGATTAATATTAAATGCTTATCCAAAAACAGAAAAGATAATTCTATTTGGAGGATATTCAAGAGGAGAATATGATTTAAACTTAAGTGAAATGGATATTTTAGTAATTACTGAAACTGAAGAAAAGTTTATGAAAAGAATTAGAAACTTTAGAGAATTATGTAAAGGCAAACCTCCAATAAATCCAATTGTATATACTACTGCAGAATACAGGGCACTTTTAAAAGAAGGAGAAGGATTCTTAGAAGAAGCACTTGAAGAAGGTAAGATGGTATTTGAAAAATAGGGTATGCCATCTTTAGTTGAATTAATTTTCAATACAAAATATATTGTATAGAGAATTAATAAATTCAAATGCCAGAAAAATCTAATAAAAAAATAATAGCTATATTCATTATCATTTTTATTCTTATTCTCGCTGCCCTTTCCATATTTATTGCCATTCGATTAATAAATCAAAACTCAACTACTTCAAACGTAATAAATTCTAGTGCTAATAAGACAAAGATAGGAGGAAATATTTACTGTATTGGAAGTGATGGAAATAAGATATTCGCACTAAATACTGGAAAGATTAAGATTACTGATTCAGGAAAATATCCAGTAGGTGCAAGTGCTCAAAGTAATATCACCGTATTACCTAATCAAGATGGGAGTTGGAGTGCTGATGTTGATTGGGAGAATGCTGCAGCTAGGTATAATGTCGCTTATGAATTAAATGATACAACTTCAGTAATGGCAAATGGTGTCAAGTTACTTGATATGAAGAATAAAAATGCAGTTAATTGTGCTAGTCCTTCGAAAATAGGGTCAACAAATGGAACAGATAACTCAACTGAATTGAAACCTGCATGTGTTGATCTTGCTAATCTTTGTCCTTCTGAAACTGATAAAACTGCATATAACGAATGTAAACTTAATGGAGTTGCACCTGACAAAAAGAATGGATATAAAGGATTTGATTTTGTATTTAGTAGTTGTGGAAATCCAGTTAGTACTGATGTTTCATTAAAACTTTCTACTAATTCAGTATTTTTACCAGCTTCAGAAATTGAACTTGTTGCAACTATTAAGAATAACTCAAAAGATAAGATGGATCTAGGTGACTTTAGTCCAGTGGTAATTAGTTTTGCTGATACAACAAATTATCTTGATAGTTTTGATATCACTTGTACATCTTCAAGTGCAAAAACTGATTGTGGGAAAATTAGTGATATTAATAAGGGGGAATATAAAATGAACCTTCTAGCAGGATCGACTGAATATCAAGTTACATTAAGAGGTAAGTTAAAATCCTCATTAAAGCTATTAGATAAAATAAGTATCAATGTTGAAGCTAAACTAGCTACAGGATATGTAGATACAGATTATGCTGATAATGTTGCAACAATAGAAAAAACAATAACAGTTGATGGGAAACAGTGCTCTGATTCAAAATCTGCATGGGATACAAATGTATGTTGGGGAAATGTAAAGACGAATGATAATGGTTTCTACTATTTTGATGATTGTAAAAAGGATGAGATTTGTGATTCTAGCTTTAAAAATCTTACTGAAAGTCAATTGTGTATGTATTTCAATTGGATGAATAATTCGAAACCAAATATTAATGGTTGTCTTGAAACTTCTACAGTAGTTGCAAATAAGGTGTCAGAATCAAGTGCAGCTTCCTCTATTCTAACTGTTAATCTTGCAAGTAGCTCAAGTAAATCATCAGTTGCAGCAATTATTCCAGCAGCAACTTCTTCTTCAAAAAGTAGTGTTAGTAGTAAGAGCAGTAGTAGTGTAAGTTCAAAATCAAGTAGTAGTTCAACTTCTAGCGTAAGCAGAAATGAAAAATTACCTTCTACAGCTCTCGAACCTACTCAAATACTAGCTTGGTTTTCAATTATGTTGATAGCACTTGGGTTTATGTCATATAAATTCTTCTTTGCTGAAATAAATTATGGAAAAATAGATAATATTAGGTTTGAAGTGAAGAAAAATACTTACTTAACAAAGATATCAATGAAGGAAAAGTTCCAAACAAGCATGAGAAAAGTTAAGTGGGAATCAAATTACGCTATTAACAAAGCGATAATAAGTATTAAAAAAATATTTAAATAAAATATTTTGATAAATAGCTTTTTTTAACATATAATCACTGAAATTTAGTCTGCCCCTAATCTAATACATACACTCAATGCCAACAAACGAGATTTCTTTATCAGAAATTAAGTCTATTCTTCTCGCAAGTGGTATTGTCCCCGATGATAAAAGTAAATTAGAAACAGCTATTAATGAAATAACAAAATATTTCAAAAGCTTACTACTTCCTATCGATATTAAAACAAAGGATTCGCCTGCTCATGTTAGTACTATTTTGAAAGTTAAAACTCCAAAGGAAGAATCAATTGCTAATTTATACAAGATAGTTCTTGGTCGAGAACCTAATATAAATGATTTATCCTATCTTTCATCTCTAAATATTCAAGAAGATGTGCTTACCAAGAAAATGGTAGAGTCACTAGAGCATGCTGAGATTGTAAAATCAAGACAAGAAATTCTTGTTTCAAGAGTAAATTTTAACTTAATTAAAAGACAATATGAGGATACAAGTAATTGTCTAAAGGATAGAGAGGCAATACTTGCAAATTTACAAAACATATTAGAAGAAAAGAATGCTTCATATGAGGAATTGAGTTTAAAATATGACTCACTAATTAAAAAACTTAACGAGTTTAAAAAGCCTGATGAAAGGGAGAATACAACTACGTTAACTGATAGAATACTCGATTGGTTCAATAAAAAGTTCGGGTAAATCTAAATAGCTTTAGTCAAAATCAAAATTTTCTGTTAAAATATAAAATGAAATTGGAAAATTAGTTTAGTTTCTTAATTTTGCGTTGTTTAAAGTAAAATTTTGTGCAGATAAAAAATATATCAAATATAGCAAACTTGTTGCCACAGTGAGTGTTTACTTACTAATACTGGCTATATCTGCAATCACAAACTAAATTCCAATAATAAAATTAGTTTTTATATATATATTTATGGATGGTATATCGCTTGTCCTACTAATCCTACTACTTGCTTTTGTAATTGCATCTGTAGTAATGGGATTTTTAGCGTTTAACAATTCTAAGCTAGTAAAGGAACTTAAAGTAAAGCTTGCAAGTAAAGAATATAAAGAGATATCTGAAGAAGAGGCAATAGAGAAAGCTTCTGTTAAAGCTAAAGAAATATTACTTAAGGCTAAAACTGAAGTATTAGAAGTAAAGACTCAAGCAGAAGAGAAAATAAAGCTTGAAGTTAAGGATTTAGATGAAAGAGAAAAAAGACTAGATGTGAGAGAGCAAGGAATAATTCAAAGATCAAGTTCACTTGATGAAAGGTTTGATAAATTAGAAGCTCGAGAGAAGTCACTAGAACAGGCTAAAAAAGACGTTAAAGTAATCAGGGATTCACTTGAGGGTAGAATTGCAGAAATAGCACAACTTACAAAAGAGCAAGCAGAAGAAGAGTTAAAGAGCGAGATTTCTGAAGGCCTTACTAACTGGAGAGCAAAGAAAATAAAAGAATCAGAAGCTGAATTAACAAGAGATGCAGAAGAAAAGACACAAGGAATTCTTGTTGATGCAATGGCTAGAGGTGCAACAGACTACTTTGCAGATACAACACTTACCTCTTTTGAAATTGAAAATGAAGAATTAAAAGGTAAGATTATTGGAAAAGAAGGAAGAAATATTAAAGCATTAGAAAGAATGACAGGTGTTGATGTTGTTGTAGATGAGGCACCTAATCTAATCTCAATATCTTGTTTCGATCCAATCAGAAGAGAAGTAGCAGCTATTACACTTAAAAAACTTCTTAAAGACGGAAGAATTCATCCAGGTACAATAGAAGAAACTGTAATGAAAGTAAAAGAAGATATGGCTCGTGAAATTAGAAAGAATGGAGAAGATCTAGCATATAGAGCTGGATTTCCTGATCTTCCAGAAGAGATTATTAAACTTCTTGGAAGATTTAAATACAGATTTAGTTATGGACAAAATCTTGCAAAACATGTAATTGAAATGGTTCAAATGGGAGAAGCAATTGCAAAAGATTTAAATGCAGATGTTAAATCAGTAAAGTTGGCATGCTTACTTCATGATATTGGTAAAGTAATGCTTAATGCTGATAATGATAAGAAACCACATCATCATTTATCAGGTGAAATAGCAAGAAAGTATAAATTTGATCCAAGAGTAATTAATGCAATTGAAGCACATCATGGTGATATTGCATCTACTTGTATTGAGGCTGAGATAATTAAAATTGTAGACTCAATCTCAGGAAGTAGACCAGGAGCAAGAAGAGAAAACTATGAAGAGTACGTAAAAAGAATCAGAGCACTTGAAGAAATTGCTAATAGCTATAAAGGTGTAAAAGAAACTTTTGCAGTTCATGCTGGAAGAGAAGTTAGAGTTATTGTTAAACCAGAAGAATTAACTGATGATCAAACAACAATTCTAGCTCATGATATTGCTAAAGAGATTGAAGAAACACAGCAATACCCTGGAATTATTACTGTTATTGTAATTAGAGAAATGAGAGTAAAGGAGCAAGCTAAGTAAGCATGGAAGGAATTCTTAAAAGCCAAGTAATAAAATACTTGGCTTTTTTTGTTATCTATTTA
>JBAXKR010000016.1:0-12743 GCA_037135235.1 bacterium
GGCATATACTCTCCTCAATTAAAATTGGGACACTATCAGGTGCAGTATCTGCAACATTCCATCCTGCATTTATTCAAAAATTATCAAAAGAAGAAGTTTATTCAAAAGTAAAAGCTACCTTAATATATCTTTCAAGTGAAAAAGAAAAGTTAGGATATACAACTAGAATTTCACCTGAACTAACTGGGAAAGAATCTCAGTTTGGGGATTTGGGAAGTCTTGTTAAACTATGTAAAGAAATACCAGGCCTTGGTCTTTGTTATGACTTTGCTCATAATTATGCAAGAAGCATAGGAAAAAACAATACAAGAGAAGAGATAAAAGAATCACTAAGTCTTATCAAATCAGAACTTGGACAAGATTTTCTAAATAATATGCATATTCACATGTCTAATATTGAATATTCAGATAAAGGCGAAAGAAATCATATCCCATTTTTAGAAGACGTTAACGCTTATGAGAAAATGGGAATAACAAAGTTAATTGGTAATAGTGAATTCTTTAATAGTTACTTTGAGGAATTCTACAAAGGCAACAAGAAGAAATGGTCTAATAACTTTAACTACTCAGTGATTATTGAAGAGCTGAAGGAGTATAATGTTGGGGGGATTCTTGTTTGTGAATCTCCTGTTCTTGAATGGGATGCCATATTACTCAAAAATTATTACAATAATTTGTAACTACATGCACACAAATAATTTTGACAAATGTTTCGGTATGTATTATATACCCATCATCATTTAGGATTTATTATTTTTTAACTTAATTTAATGTCTGATCCAATAAAGGATGTAGTACAAAAGAACGAGCAAGTGTTCGATCTTACTCCTGTATTAACTCCAATCTCAATTTTTCTATCAGCTCTAATAATTTCAGGTACAATTTTTTTCAGTTTAAGAGGTGCTAATTTAGGAGTACTTGGAACTGGAACTACAGCTCAAGCAAGCTCAGCAACAACATCAGCAGCAGCAAAACAAGTAGTAGCAGTTTCTGAAGTAGACTTCGGAAGTGCCCCAATGCTTGGAAACAAGGCATCAAATGTATACATGGTTGAGTTTACTGATTTTCAATGTCCATACTGTGAAAGACATTTCACAACTACTTACCCTGATATAAAGAAAAACTATATTGATACTAATCAAATTGCATATTTTTCTAAAGATTTCCCTCTAAGTTTCCATGAAAATGCTCAAAAAGCATCAGAAGCAGCACAATGTGCACTTGATCAAGGAAAATACTGGGAAATGCATGACAAGTTATTCAAAAATCAAGCTAAAATTGCAGTAGCAGACATTAAAGGCTATGCAAAAGATTTAGGAATGAATGAGACAGATTTCAATACTTGTCTTGACAGTGGGAAAAATGCAACTAGAGTATCTGAATCAACAGCAACTGGAACAACAGCAGGAGTTAATGGTACACCAGGATTCTTCGTAGGTGAAAAATTAAGTGATACCAAAGTAAAAGGATTTTTAATTCCAGGTGCATTCCCATATGCTAACTTCGACACAGTTTTGAAAGATATTCAAACAGTTGGAGTAGATAAGGCAGCAGCTAACTTTGAAGTTGTGTTAAACGGCGCAGGTTAGTCTATATCTAAAGTGGATTCTAAAAAGGGCTTCAACTAGAAGCCCTTTTGTTTGTTATTTTCCTATTTGGTACTTCTGATGTCATTCTAAAATGAATTAGTTCAAAGTTACTCCAACTATACTTAATCGCCAAATGAGATGAGTAGTCAGAAAAGATTAATTTGTCATAATTGGTTGAAAAATCTCCTACTACAATATTTTCAATTGATTCAGAAGATGGATGAACATACATATCAGAATTTGAGGCTACAGATAAGAAAACGGTATGAATATTGTAATCTTTCATACTTTTTACAAACATTTCTCTCCTATTTTGATTTATGTAACTATCTGAAGTTATCAAATCAAGATCGTTTGTCATTAAAAACCTAAGCTTTCCCATTGAAAAGAAAATTGATGAAAACGTATTTTCCCTATTATCATTAGTATCATACTCACAAGTAATAATTTCGTGATCTCCTTGTCCATATCCTGAATCAGTAACATTCCCAATAAGGAGTTCAAACCTACAATCTTGCATTATTTTTATCGCAACAGCAGTTAATTTTTCAGGAATAATCTTTACATTACCAAGTTGAAATCTTCGATACATTTGATTTCCTTCTAGAACTGAATAAGTACTCATTTTTGAAAGAGAATTTTCGAATCGTTGTAAAAACCATTCATGACTTCTTTTTTCAAAAGGAAGTAAACACTGTACCTCTTCAGCTATGAACTCCATAAAATGCCGAAATAAAATAAATACAAAATTATACACCCGATTTGATATACTTAAAGTATGCATTTAAGAACAGATTTAGAATTAGCAAAGATACTTTGGGATTACAACAAACTTGAACAAAGAGTTGAAAAGAGTGATTGTATAATCGCTTTAGGATGTAGTGATATTAGAGTTGCAATAAAAGCTTCTGAACTATACTTACAAAACTACGCTCCAAAAATACTATTTTCCGGAGGATTTGGATATGCAAAAAGGAATGTATTTCCTAAACCAGAAGCTGAAGTTTTTGCAGATGAAGCAATCAAGATTGGAGTATTAACTAAAGATATATTAATTGAAAACAAATCTACTAATACTGGTGAGAATATATTGTTTTCAAAAGAAATCATAAAAACAACTGGGCTTAATATCCAATCAATTATTCTAGTTCAAAAACCATACATGCTAAGAAGATCTTATGCAACATGTAGGAAACAATGGCCTGAAGTAAAAATTTCAGTTGCAAGTCAAGAGATATCATTTGAAGATTATCCAAATGAAAAAGTTACACTAGACCATTTGATGAATGCGCTTGTTGGAGATACTCAAAGAATTAAGGTTTATCCTGAAAAAGGTTTTCAAATATATCAAGAAATACCTAGTAATGTTTGGAAAGCATATGAGGAACTTGTTAAGAGAGGATACAATAATCATTTGGTTGAGAAATAACCTCAGAGTATGTATGCTTAAATATGTTTAAATTTTTCTATCTTACAATCTTTTGTATCATTAGTTTTGGTATTCTCTACTACCTTATTGCAATTGTACTTACTCCATATGATAGCCAAAATATTCTTCAAATTAACAACTTAATTATTGTAGATATAGTTACAATAATTGCTACAGGAAGCCTTATTGGACTTATTCATTCATTTATTGACAAGCTTTTTGTATTAAAGTTTTACCAAAAACCAAGAATATTTCTAGGTCTAAGACGAGGAATATTAATATCCACTACACTAGTTGTAATGCTTAATATGAAGTTATTTGGTTTTATTGATTGGTATTACTTTGGACTTGTTGCATTACTAGGAGTATTAATAGAGATACTATTAAGTTCAATTAAGAAAAAGAATATTGAAGAAAAAAAAGTTGATTAACAAATATTTATTACTAATTCAAATTGGGAGAATTAAGTGAAGGATTAGGCAAAACAATAAGGTTAGTTGCAAATCAAGTAGCAGGTGAAATTCATACATCCCCTACAGAAGAACAAAACTTACAAGTTGAAGATAAAGTACCAAGTGCTAAAAGACTTGCCTACTTTATCCGATTAGCAGGTGAAACTGCACTCAAAAAATTTAAACTTGAAGTACAAAATTGATTGGAAAATTAATATAACCTATCAGATATTTCCCTTAATGAATTAATCATAAAAGTAATATGTTGATCCATTGGGATTCCCAGTTCAGTAACACCTTCACTTAAGTCTTCCCTATTTACTCCTTTTGCAAATCCTTTGTCCTTAATTTTTTTAATCACAGATCTAGCTTCAAGATCATTAAGTCTATTTGGTCTCATAAGTGAAGTAGAATATATCATTCCTGACATTTCATCTGATGCAAAAAGAACTTTATCGAGAAGTGTTTTTCTTTCAACAAACCTTAGTAATCCATCTATATCGTTACCCCCATTTTCTTCTGCCCACTTTGCACTTCCGTGAGAATGAATTGCATCTATCATTTCTTTTGGTGCACCTTTTTTTATTAACCACTTAACTACCTCTACTGGATGTTTATCAGGATAAGCTTCCCAGTCAGCGTCATGCATAAGACCAGTTAGTGCCCATACTTCATGATCAATACCTTTTAATTCTTCTTCGGATACATTTGGGAATATAACTTTTCCATCTTTTAAAGCAATCGCATACGATTTAAGAACTTGCTCTACTGCATACATATGTTTAAGAAGGTTTGGATTTTTTACGTTTTCGAAAAGATATTCTTCATATATTTTTCTATCCATTTTGCTCTATTTAATAGGTAAAATACATTTGCAATTGTAGCATGATATAATTCATTCGATATTATAAACACTCTTATGGGAAAAAATATATTAGTATGTGTTGCTTGGCCATATGTAAATGGAGATTTACATATAGGACATTTTGCTGGGGCATTACTTCCAGCAGATATTTTTGCAAGATATCAAAGAGCAAAAGGGAATACTGTACTTATGGTTTCAGGATCAGATTGTTATGGTACTCCAATAACAGTTCAAGCTGACAAAGAAAAAACTACTCCACAAAAAGTTGTAGATGAATATCATCCAAGAGTTGTAAGTCTTTTTAAACTTTTTGGACTTGATTACGACCTTTATACAAGAACAAATACTAAAAATCATCAAGAAGTAACAAGAGAGCTATTCAAAGATTTGGCAAAAGAAGGATATATTACAAAGAAAACTTCAAATCAATTCTATTCAGAAACAGATAAGAAATTCCTTCCTGATCGATATGTTGAAGGAAAATGTCCTAATTGTGGTGCTGAAAAGCAAAGATCTGATCAATGTGAAGTTTGTGGAAAGCTATTATCTCCTGAAGAAGTAATAGAACCATATAGCAAGCTTACTGGAAGTAAGGTCTCCCTTAAAGAAACAGAACACTACTTCATTAACCTACCAAAAGCAGAATTAGCATTAACAAACTTCATTGAATCCCACAAAGATATTTGGAGAAATGATAGTTATCAAGAAAGTCTAGCTTTCATCAAACAAGGATTAAACGAAAGAGCTATTACAAGAGATATTGACTGGGGAATTGAAATACCAGAATTAAAAGATAAAGAACTAAAATTAGAAGGCATTAAGGATAAAAGATTCTATGTTTGGTTTGATGCAGTAACTGGATACTACTCTGCAACAATTGAATACTTTAAACTTAAGAATGGAAATGAAACAGTAGATCCTTCAATGTATATATATAATCCAAAAATTGAGGGTAAATGGGAGGATTATTGGCTAAATCCAGATAGTGAACACTATTACTTTATGGGAAAGGACAATCTTCTCTTCCATGCAATTATTTGGCCAGCTCAACTTATGGGTGCAAATAAAGGATATACCCTACCCCACTTCCTTGCAAGAAATCAGTTTATGAATCTTGAAGGAAAAAAGTTTAGTAAAAGTAGAGGTTGGGTAATTGATTCAAAAGAAATCGTAGAAAAATATGGAATAGATACAGTAAGATTTTATCTTTGTCTTAATTTTCCTGAAAGTAAAGACTCAAATTTTACTTGGAAAGATTTTGTAGAGACAAATAACTCAATACTTGTAGGAAATATCGGCAACTTTATTAATCGAACTCTTTCATTCATTAATGCTAACTATGAAGGTAAAGTACCACTTGGAACATTGGATCAAAATGTTAAAGAAGAAATAGATAACACATTCAAGAATGTTAGTGAATCAATTGAAAAAGTTAGACTTATAGAAGCAACTCAAAGAATATGTGAATTATCAAACTTTGGAAACAAATACTTTAATGATAACAAGATATGGGAACTTATTAAGACAGATAAGGAAAGGGCTTCAGTAGCTCTATATAACTCAGTACAGATAATAAGCTGCTTGGCTAAACTGCTTCACCCTTTTATTCCAGAAGGAGCAGAAAAGATAGCAAAAGAACTTAATGTAAATTTTGATAAATGGGACTATGAATTAACTATGATAGCTCCAGGTAATCAAGTAAACTTTACTGGTCCAATCTTTAGAAAGATAGATCCAGTAGAGATAAAAGTTGAGAATGATAAGCTAAATATTAAAGAAAATTAACATTCTGTTTGAATGTCTAGCCCTAGAAATGCTAGAATATCAAAGATTTATATTGTATTTACACTTAAATGCCAAAAAGAACATTTCAACCACATACGCTAAAGGCTTTGAAAAAGGTCGGATTTAGAGCAAGAATAGCTACAAAAGGCGGTAGAAAAGTATTAAAAAGAAGACTTGCAAAGGGAAGAAAACAATTAACTTTGTCTGATAAATACAGAAAGTTACTAAAAACACCTAACGCTAGAATTAAATAAACCTTTGTTACCTAAGGAAAATCGAATTAGAAAAACCAGTGAATTTAATCTGGTGTTCAAGGAGTCAAAGAGACTTGAAACAGAACATTTTAAGGTTTATCTTCATTTAACAAATACCAAAGAAGAACAAATATCAAAGCTTGGAATTGTCACATCTGCCAAAGTTGGAAATGCTGTAATAAGAAACAAACTCAGAAGACAGATAAAATCAATATTAAAAGATAAGGTTATCAAAAGTACAAAACCTGTTTGGGTTGTTATTATGGTTAAGAAAGCAACTGGGAAACTTGGGTTTGAAAATATTCAAAAAGAATTAGAGATAATAATCATTTAATAATTAACACTGTAAAGATATCATTGCCTGGAACTATAACCCAATTAATGGAGTAGCTTCATTTAAGATCTTTATACAAGGAAAAAAGGATGATAAGTTGATAATAATAAATACTGATAAATTACTTCTAGATCCTAAAGATAAAATCTCTAAAGCTATAGGTATAGAAAAGATGGTTTCTTACGAAATTGAATTACCTTTCCAAGATAAAGGATTAATAAAATAATCTGTAGTTTTCTCTTCAATAATATTCAATAGCAAATTAAAATATTTGCTATTATCAAGCTCTCTTAAAAATTGTATACTGCATGTATGGGTAGACGTAAAAAAGAACTTACAATTCGTTCTGAAGAAACAAGTATCATATCTGGTTTCCTATTTTCTCTTGTTGCCCTTCTATTATTACTATCTGCATTCATTAATGCTCCGGCCCTTGATCTCATAAGGCAAACAGTTGGAGTACTTTCATTTCTTGGTTTTGTAATCTTAATGAACATTGCATTTAGAATGTTTGGAATGAGATATGGACTTAACTCTATTTCTGCAATTATTGGACAAGTACTTCTCTTTTTTAATTTAAGTGCTTTAATAAACTTAACCAATATATCCTCAAGTGGAAATACAAGCTCAACTGGAACAGTAGGACTAAAGCTTTCAACAATTATGAGTGATGTGTTTTCAAAAGATGTATCTATAGTAATTCTTGGAATTCTTCTATTTATTCTTATCCCTCTAACATTAAATCTATCATTTGTAAGCATTAGAGAAGCTCTTATTTGGGTAGGTGGAATACTTAAAAAGATATTTGATTGGTTTGGAATGATATTTAAAAAAGATGAATTAGAAATAAAAGATGAGAAAGAAGAAACTAAAGAAGATGAAGACTTAAATACTATGATTTCAGACCTACATAGAGGTGAGGTTACAGATAATACTAAAGTTGAAAGTAAAATAGAGGAAAAGAAATCACAACCAATTCAAAATATAGTTAAAGAACAACAAATTGATAATGGACAAGATGATCAAAGTAAAGAAAATAAAGAAAATGATCAAAAAGATAAAGATGAAAAAGTATGGGAAGATGAGCAATTACATGGGCTATACAATAAGGCGCTTAAGTATCCTGATTGGGAACTTCCACCTCTTGATCTACTTGATAGTTACAAGAAAGTAAAGCCACCAATAGAAGGAATTAGAAAAAATTCACAAATAATTGAGCAAACATTACAGTCATTTGGGATTACTGCTAAGGTAATAGATGCAAAAGTAGGACCAACTGTTACTCAATTTGCTGTAAATATTGCACTTGGTACTAAAGTTGCAAAGATTGCCAATCTAAAAAATGACTTAGCACTTGCTCTTGCTGTTAAAGGAGATATTAGAATAGAAGCACCTATTCCTGGTACAAGTTATGTAGGTATTGAATGTGCAAATCCTGTATCTGTAACAGTACAAGTAAAAGAACTTATGGAACATTTGGTTCCTATCCAAAGTAATATGGGACTTGGTGTTGTAGTTGGAAAAACAATAGATGGAACTGCATCTATTGCTGATATTCAAAAAATGCCTCATCTATTAGTAGCAGGAACTACTGGTTCTGGTAAATCTGTTCTTACAAATACAATTATCACTAGTCTTTTAATGACTAAAACTCCTGATGAAGTTAGGCTTATCTTAATAGATCCAAAACAAGTTGAATTTTCTGATTACAATGGAATAGCTCACCTTCTAACTCCCGTCATTACTGATGTAGATAAAGTATTGAACGCTCTAAAGTGGGCAAATGCTGAAATGGAAAGAAGATATACTATATTTAGACAAGCAAAAGCTCGTAACCTACAAGGATATAACCAGATGATGGGCTTCTCTGCTTTACCATATATAGTTATAGTCATAGATGAAATGGCTGACCTTATGCTTACACTTGGTCGTGAACTTGAAACTCAAATTGTTAAACTTGCTCAAAAAGCTCGTGCTACTGGGATACATTTAATTCTAGCAACTCAAAGACCATCTGTTGATGTCATTACTGGCCTTATTAAAGCAAATATTCCAGGTAGAGCTGGACTAAAAGTTGCAACACAAATTGACTCTAGAGTTATTCTTGATCAAATAGGTGCAGAAAGTTTGTTAGGTCGAGGTGATCTTCTATTTATGGAACCAGATAAACCAAAACCACAAAGAATTCAAGCTGTATGGATTAGTCCTGCTGAGATTCAAAGAGTTGTGGAATATATTAAGAAAGAGATTGATAATGATGAGATTGGTTATCTTGATGAAGTTACTAAGGCACAAGAAACTGAAGAAGATGCTGCAAATGCAAATACACCAATAAACACAACTGGAAGCAGTGATAATATGATGGTAGAAGCAGTTAAGATTGTTATGCAAGCAAAGAAAGGTTCAGCTTCTCTTCTTCAGCGAAGGTTATCAATAGGATACAACAGGGCAGCAAGACTTTTAGATGAAATGCAAGAATTAGGAATTGTAACTGTACAAGATGGAAGTAAACCAAGAGATGTTGTTATGTCAATTGCAGAACAATATGTAATTGAGAATGGTTCAAAGGAATAAATTATTATTAGGTCTATTATGCCCATAGATTCATATAATTCTATACAAGTAGCTAATAAAGAAAATGAAGTAAGTGATAAATCTCCAGAAGTATTACTAACAAGACTTGCAAGAGCAGAAGACCTATTAAATGTTCATGAAAATATTACTCAAGTTGTAAAGAATTTAAAACCTGAAGGATATATTAGTGGCTTTCCTAAAACATTAGACGCATTCTCTAAATTAGTAAGTGATGGATCTTCAGATGCAGAAAAGGATACCGCTCGACAACATATATTTAAGCACCTTAAAAAATATCAAACTCCATTTGTAAATATATACCTAGCAAATTCATCAAAAGATATTGCTACTGCAAAAAACGAATTAATTAACTTAGTAGCTGAAATCTATAAATCTAAAATACAAGGAAATATTAATCCATTTGTTGACTCAGTGATAAGAAAAGACTTTTCAGAATTAGTAGAAGATACAGGAATAGCTACTGATAAGGAAATCACAAGGACCTCTATCGAAAGAAAATGTCTTGATTACAAATCAAAGATTGAGATTTTGAAATCAGGTAAAAATACGGCATTAGGTATTCTTAAAGTAGAAGTTCAAATGTTAGTAAGTAGACTGTATAACCCTAAGGTACAGATTATGGGGACCCCTTTCGATGAAGAATTAGTACAAGGAATCATTGATGCAAAAAATAGAACTGAAAATATTGCTGGAGTATTAGTGTATGGTCCACCAGGAACTGGAAAGACACAGTTAATCCATGAAGCAAATCTTCAAATGGGACTTGGAAGTAGATCTACATCTGTTGACAGAAGCACAGGACAAGAATTATTAGGGGAAACAACTGTACAAATTAGTAATCCAAATTCAGATCGACCACATAAAGCAGAAGTAGTTCAAGGTGAACTCTTAACAACAATTGATAATGGACAAACACCTTTCCTCGATGAAGTTGATCAAGTAGACCCAAAATACTTTAAAGCATTTGCTGCCTTCTTAGGAAGTAAAAAAGGTTTTACCTATGAGAGAGATAGTCTAAGAAAAGTAATTCCAACTTGGGCAAATGTTGATGCTACATCTAATTCAGTGGATATTCCAGATTGGTTAAAAGATAGATTTTCTCCAAATACAAAATATATCGGTTATTCACCTGCTGAGGACTTGCTAGAGAAAGCTACCGTTTGGGTTGCTGAAGTAGGAAAACCTTTATCACTTGAAGCACAATCAAAACTAATTGCTACTCTCACATATATTGTACCTAGACTTCAAGATCTATATGCATCTGGTGAAATTAGTTTTCCAATGACTCTAAGAAATATTAAAACAATATGTAAAGAAGTCGCACGTGGACAAGATATCGCCACTGTTATTTATGAACAAATATTAGACCCAGGAGCATTAGTTACTGAGGGTTATCAACTTAATGCTGTAAGAAATGCACTTAATGACTTTACTCCAATAAGAAGAGGGAAACCGCGAATTAGTGGTGAACAAATGGAAGAAGAAGTAGCTGATTATTCAGTACTGGAATTTGCTAGTTCATATCCATATTTATCTACACCTAGAGGATTAAATCTAACACAATTGACACTTTCACAAACCGAAAGTGCAAGCTTGAAAAGATTTGAGAGTAGAAAAGCCATTATGGTTAACGGATCAGCCATCTGTACTACGGGACTTCAAGTTAGAGCATTGCCATCAGATAGGTATCTAGTTAATGGAGGGATTCAAGTTCTTGGAGATGATTTTGAAACAGTCCTATTTGAAATTCCTTTTGAAAAAAATGGCAACAAAAACGAAGTTAACCCAGTAATTTCAAGCATAGATAACATGGGGAGAACAGTAATTTGTAAAACATATAGTAAAACTGACAAGCTAGAAATCGGTTACGGAGTTATGATACTTCTAGACAGAGGAATACAAATGAGCTTAGATTCTATTTACAATGCTATTCCAAGTATTATTGACATAACAGTTAGCGGAAATGGGAAGTATATTATAGTCGAACACAACGTTGGGAATCTCAGGGAACGAACTGGAAACGCTAAAGGCATTAGTATACTAAGCGTAGAAAATCTAATTGCATATACCAGTGAGAAAAAGAATGAACCAAGTAGTAATTTAGAACTGGCATTTTCACCTGTTAGAATTATTGGTGAGGCAAGCGGTGCAATTCAAAGCTATAAACTAAACAGAGATGGAACAGTTGCACTTATCGTCGGAACCAAGGGAGAGTCATATTTTATCAATCTTAATAAAGAGATTGGAAACACATACAACAAAAATTCAATCAACTTACGTGGAGACTCTATTGACCTTGGAAGTACTGATTTTGAATTTATTGGAAATAGCTTGATCTATAGTAAATCCCAAAACAAACTTTATGCTATTCAGTAAATAATACATATACATGCAAACGAGCGAAGGAGTCTTAAACTTAATTAGAAATGCGATTGATAACGCTACAAAAGTTAATTTACCATTAGCTACTATAGAAGCTAGGCCAAGAATTAAAAGCCAATTAAGTGATGCAATTAAAGACGTTATTTCAAAATCATTCGTACTACCAGCGTATACCGAAAGCTCAAACATAGTAGAAGAATTGGAAGAAGGAAGTACAGGAAAACTTAGTAGAATCGGTAGAAGACTTCTCGCAAAAGCAGTCTTAGGCTCTAAAACAAATGTAGATATTCCAAGATATCAAGTAAAAGATAAAGAAATAATTGAAACTTCAAAAGAAATTACTGTTGATAAATTTACAATTAGAGTGTTTGTTGTATTAAATATTCCAAACGTAGTAAATTCAGAACAAACAGCCAACCTTCTATCTGCAGCAAAGGCAATTGAAACTATTGATTTTGAAACAATATGCAAAGAATTAGGAATAGAAATAAAATCAGTTAATTTCGAATTTAATTTTGTAGAACAGTTTTCTAACCAAACCATAATAGAAGAAGTCATAAATGGAGAACGTAGTGATTTAGTACAATCAGTTAAATCAAAAGTTGAGAAATACTTTGATGATATTGGGGAAAGAACTGATGGTGGACGAAAAAGAATAGTAAGTAATAGACTTGAAATACTCAAGCACCTAAATAATATTTATTCAAGAAAAGTAGAAAAAAACTCTTCTACCCTCACCGTTATTATTTCAAACCTTTGGGCAAAAAGCCCAATCGTATTTTTGGAAGATAAACGAATAACACCAACATTTATAATACCAGTAGATGTTCCAGAAGAAGGTGTATACATTGACTCAGCTGAAAAGCTAGTAAGAAGTCATAACAAGGACTTTTCAGATAGACCTATTGACATAATATTAAGAGATTATAATTAAATGGAAACAGTAATTAGAAATGAAAATAAAACTGAAATAAGACAAAGTGAAATTGTTACATCAATTCAAAGCAAAATTAGTTTATTGCCAAATGCCTATGAACTGGCGGTAAATGATATTGTCA
>JBAXKR010000017.1:0-12638 GCA_037135235.1 bacterium
CTTTAGAATACTTTACAATAAGTCACCAAAAATAGTATACCCACCAATTGATGATGAATTTTTATTAAATCTTGATATACAAAAGAAGAATAAAGATGATGAGAATTACTATGTTTATCTTGGAAGATTAGAATCCTACAAAGGAATTGAATATATTGTAGATGCTTGTATTAAAATGAATAGAAGACTTAAGGTTATTGGTGTTGGAAGTTTAAAAGAGAAGCTACCAATACACCCCTTAATAGAATATTTAGGATATGTTGATGAAAAATCAAAATATGAGATATTATCAAACTCAAATGCTTTAATTAATGGGAGTAGAGAAGATTTTGGTATTATTTATCTTGATGCTCTATCCTCAGCTACCCCTATTATTGCATTTGGAGAAGGTGGTGTACTAGAAATTGCTAAAGAAGGTGAGAATGCAATATATTTTAACTCACAAGATTCTAAATCACTAATGGATGCTATTAAAATATTTGAAGAAAAGAATTTAGTTATCTCAAATGAGATGAGATTAAATGTGATAAATAAATTTGGAAAAGATAGATTTAAAAGAGAGGTTCTAGATATAATAGAGGAGATATAATTATTCCAATTATTATTATTCATTTATGGAAACAAATATTGTTAGAACTAGAATTGCACCTTCACCAACTGGTTTTGTCCATATTGGTGCAATTAGAACTGTACTATATGATTATGCTTTATCTAAACATTCAGGTGGAAAATTTATCATTAGACTTGAAGATACAGATAGAAATAGATTAGTTGAAGGGTCTGAGGAATATCTATACAAAATGATAAAAGCATATGGGTTGTCTTGGGATGAAGGTCCAGATATAGGTGGTCCCTATGCACCATATAAGCAGTCTGAAAGACTTCCAATGTATCAGCATGCTGCCAACGAATTAGTAGAAAAAGGTTTTGCATATTATGCATTTGATACTATTGAAAGATTAGATAAGTTAAGAGAGGAACAAGAAAAAGCAGGTGTAAGAACACACTATGACAATAGAGATAGAGATTTAGATACTTCTGAAGCTAAAAAGAGAGTAGATTCAGGTGAGAAATATTGTGTAAGACTTAAAATACCAAGTAGTTCCAAAATTGAATTTATTGATCCCATTTCAAAAAAGAAAACTGTATGGGAGTCTAAAGATTTAGATGACATAATACTTCTAAAATCAGATGGATATCCTACATATCATCTTGCAGTTGTGATTGATGATGTTGCTATGAAGATTACTCATGTATTAAGAGGTCCAGAATGGATAGCAACTACTCCTTACCATATATATCTTTATGGTTGTATGGGATATAAAATACCTGAAATTATTCATGTTACTGTAATAGTTGATCCAAGAACTGGTAAAAAGTTTTCAAAAAGAGATCAAACCGGACTATTTCTAGCAGATAAATATATTAAAGAAGGTTATCTACCTGAGGGAGTATTAAACTATATTATGCTTCTAGGTTGGGCACCAAAAGATAATAGTGAAATATATTCATTATCTGAGTTTGTAGAAGCTTTTGGTGTTGATGGACTTCAAAAAGCTAACCCAATATTTAATCAAAAAAAACTAGAATGGTTTGCAGGACAGTATTTTAGAGGTATTTCATTAGAAAATCTACTTGGTAGAATTAAACTATGGGTAAGTGAATATGGAAAAGAATATCAAGAAGTAATTCAAAAAATAGATTTAAGTGATGCAAAGGAAGAATCCTTACTTAAAATGGTACAAGAAAGATCAATTACATTTGTATCCTTTTTATCTCAATTAAAAAATATATATTTTGAAAGTGAAAAGTATGAGATAGAAAATGCGAAGGGAATAAAGGATAGGAGTAAAGAGGAGTTATCTAAGGCTACGGATTCCTTACTTGAGGCTATTTCTAAATTGAATGAAGATTCATCACTTTGGACACATGAAGATTGGGAACTAGGTGTAAGGGATATTGCAAAGACATATACTTGGAAAGATGCTGATGTTTTTATGCTTCTTAGAGTATCAATTCTTGCAACTCCATTTTCACCACCTCTTTTTGAAGTGATGCAGTATCTTGGAAAAGCTAAGTGTTTAAAGAGAATAGAAAAGTTTAAGACAACACTTTAATAAAAATGTAGAATATATTAATGCATTTTATACTGCCTATTAAAAAACTTGCTTTTCTTTTTCTATCACCAGTTTTGGTAATTTTACTTCTTCCACTATTCATTAACTTAAATGTTAATGCTACTGATAATGTTGAGAAAACATTAAAATATACATATACATTTGATGAGAGTAAAAAGGCAAATGTTAAATTTGAAACAGAGATTGATAACAATAATTCAAAAAACCTACTCAAATCATATGTTTTTAATATCTCAGATGGTGCATATGATGGATTAAAGGCTTATGTAAATGGATCTGAAACTGCTGTGCATAGACTTTCTACAACTACAAATAAATTCCAAATTAACTTTAGTAATGATGTTTCAAAACTTACAAGTGATATTAAGGTTAAGGTTGAATACAATACTTCAAGTTTAGTAGATCAATATGGAAGTTTATTAAATCTATATATTCCATATGTAAAAAAATCATCACAAACTGTAGATATTTCATATTCGTTAAATTATCCATCAATTTGGGGAAGTATTAATTTTGCAAGTATGAGAGGTTATCAAATATCCTCTGAAAAAGATCGTACGATTATTACAATTGGAGCTTTATCAAATACAAATGGAGGATATTTTTCAATAGGTGATACTCAAAGTTTTGATTTCAAAATTAAGTATGACTCAATAACTTCTAAACTTACTAATTCAAAATTAGCACTCAATATTCCTCAAACATCGAATAATCAAGAGCTTTTCTTCTATAGTGAACTAGTTGCCGATAGTACTATCCTAGTTGATCAATATGAAAATCAATTTGTAAGATATATTTCTCCTGAAAAGATTAATCTTGGAATGCAACTTTCTAAATCATTCGGAGGACAAAAGGTAAGCTCAGAGTCTTCTTGGAAAGCTCTTTACTATACTGATGAAACTTCCCAAGAACTAAAGAAATATTACTCGAATAATTTTTCAAAAGTAGAAGCGAATAAGGATCTCGCTATATTCGATAAAGTAACTTCTGACTACAAATACTCACAATCTGAAGTATCATCTAATTTACCTATATCAAAAATATTATCAAGTACTACTTTAAATTCACTTGAATTTTCAGTACTAATTGCAAACCTATACAATCTTGCAGGATACAAAGCGAGAGTTGTTGGTGGAGTATATATGGGAGGAGATAATATTATTGAAATTGGATCTAATGTTTGGTTTTGGGTTGAATATATTGGAGAAAATGGATTGATAAGGGAGATAGATCCTACTTTAGCCTCTGCAACTGGTTTTGATTACTTTACAAATGATGGACTTAATCATATTAAGATATTTAATTATGCAGATCCACTTGTTAACTTAAGCTTTAGTGAAAAATTAATTATCCCAGCAGAATACAAGATAAGTGCAATAGATAAAATTTCATTTGAAACAAATAGGAAAGAAAGTGTTGTTGTAACTAATGAATTAATCAAAAAAGGAAAAAATCACTTGCTATCTGGTGTCGAAAACTGGTCAACATTTAATATTAAAAATACATCTAGTAAAGTATTAAATATTTCTAAAATTATTGTAGGTACAAATGAGGTTAATTTAAATCTTGAAACAAATGATGGGTATAGGAAATTACTTTTCCCAAATGAGGAAATGACATTTACTTACCCACTAAAGCAAACAGATTGGAGTTTTAGTGGTGATAAGCTATTTGCTGTCAAAGTATTTGCAAACTTACTAGGAGAGGAAAGCTTAATATATTCTGATTCCATGCTCTTTAAATATGAATCATCTGAGTTAGTAATAATATTTTCTTGGATATTAAAGTTGTTACTTTCTATCATTTTAGTTACGATAATTTTTGTATCTATAAAAATGTCTAAAAAAATACATAGACAGCATAAGAGAAAACATGCTCAAATTGACAAGTAATCATAATTTTGAAAAACTATACTATGCTTCCAAGTGCAAATATATACAATTTAAATCAAATATCCGAAGAGGATAAAATCGAATCAGGAACAATATCAACTGATCTTGTTCGTCTTGCCGATTATGGTTTAGCAATTCCTAATTCATTTATTCTTACATCTTCTTGTACTAGGAAATATTTTGAAGAGATTAAGATTAATGATTTGTGGGATAAGTTTGTGAATACTTCAAGACTTGATTCCATTTCCGATTTCAATAAAATATCTGAACAGATTCAACAAAAGATAATATCTTCTGATTTTTCAAATGAAGTAACAAAACAACTCACAAGGTTTTATTCAGCTTTAAGTGGTTTTAGTGATTCATATACTCAAATAAAGATGTCAGAAGTAGCTGTAAATAGAATAGAGTCAGCTATTGGGTTTGATTATGCATCTTTTTCAAATGTAAAAGGATTAAAAGATATTTCAGATAGTATTAAGAAAGTATTAGCTTCAGCTTTTACATCCTCATATCTTTACTATTTAATGTCTAAAGATATATCTCCAATATCTCTAAACTATCCGATTTTAATCCAAAAGATGGTTCAACCAGAAGTTTCTGGTAATTTGTTTACTATTAACTCAATTGATGATAATCCAGATAATATAGTTATTGAAGCACTCCTTGGACTATATGATCCAATTAAATCAGGGGATGTTACTCCTGACCATTACATAGTATCTAAATCAACTGGGAAAATACTTAAAAAATATATTTCAGCACAAGAATGGATGTTAATCAGGAAGGGAAGTGCAAAAAATGGTGAAGAAGCAAATTTCAAAGTTAATATATCAAAAGCATGGCAAAACAAACAAAAACTTGAGGATAAATATATTCAACAAATGTTAAAAGTTTCAGAAACTATTGATAAAGCATTTAGTTCCAAACCAATGCAAGTTATCTGGTTGTATGAATCATTAAGAGTTTGGATATATTCAGTTTCAGAAATATCAAAACTTGTAATTAAAGAAAAAAGTAATGATATATCAGAAGTAGCAGAAACAGGAACATTATCTGATCTCAAAAGAAAGCTTGGGGTAAGTGGAAATATAAAGATATTTAAACGAAATGAAGATACAAAACTTGCAGAGATGTATGTAAAAGAAGAGCCAGTAAAGGTTATCGAAAAGAAGGAAGGAAAAACAGAGAAACTAGTTGAAGTAGTAAAGAAAGAAATAGTAGAAGAACCAAAAGTTTCATTTGATAAAAATAAATATGAACTACTTTTAACTGGATCTAATGCTGTTAATGGTGAGGTATGCGGGAATGTAAAAATCATAACTGCAGAAGAAGAGCTTACAAAACTTACAAAGTCAGATATAGTAGTACTTGAATCAATATCCCCTAAGTATGTGAGTCTCTTAAAAGATGCGGCAGGAATAATTCTAGATGAAGCTGGAACTATTAATGATGTTGTTTTACTTGCCAAAGACTACAAGATTCCATGTATTGTTGGTGCAACAATAGCATCTAAAATACTTAAGCAAGGAGAAAGTATTGCTATGGATGCAACATACGGAAAAATATATGAAATCAAATTAGAAAAAGTAGTTGAAAACCAGGTTAAAAAGGAAGAAGTTATTGAACTTCCTAAAGTTGAAACAAAGATTGAAGACATAATATTTATAGAACCAAAACCACAAAAACAAGTTGAACTTGAAACAAGACTGGAAGCAAAGGGTGTGATTGATTCTGAATTTGAGAAAACTTTCATAGAGGATATGTCTGTAAAAGAGATAAAAGAAGTAAAGGAAGAAGTTAAAACACTTACTAAGAAAATAGAGAAAGAATTGGAAAAAGAAATATCACCTTCAGCAAATATAACTAGAATAGAAACTGCTACGAAGATAATGTTAAGTTTACAAGATCCAGCTTCTGTAACATTAGAAGATGCTATATATATGGATGGTGTTGGACTATTTAGAACAGAGATGTTACTTACTAAATATGGAAAGTCATTATCAGAAGTATTAGAAACAAAGGATTTAAAAATTAAACTTCAAGATAATATTGAGAAATCACTGCTAAAAGTTAGTGAAGCATTCAATCCAAAGCCAGTGATTTATAGACTTGCTGATTTTAAATCTAATGAGATAGAAGGTAATAAAAAAGATAATAATCCTTTAATTGGAAATAGAGGTGCATACTCATTACTTCATACTGAAGGACTTCTTGAAATTGAGTTAGAAGCAATTAGGAAAGTTAGAAACGTTTCAGGACTTAAGAATGTATGGATCAACATCCCATATTCTAGATCTGCTTTAGAAGTATCAGAACTAAAAAAGAAAATACTTGAATATGGATTTAAGAGATCTAGTAGTTTTAAGATATATGTAAGTATAGAAACACCCGCAATGGCTTACTCGATTAAAGAAATACTAAACTTAGGTATTGATGGAGTTATGATTGATACAAATGACATGACTCAACTACTTCTAGGAGCAGATAATAGTTTTGAAGGCTTTAATTCATATGACTTAGAGAGTTGTGGGATATTGAATATCATAGAGAAAGTTACTGAAGTTTGCTCAAAGGAAAATATTCCTGTAATTATTACTGGTAACTTGATCAGTGATACAGCATCAAGTAATATGATGAAAACACTCATTCTAAGCGGTATTACGGGAATGTCAGTTAATAAAGATAGGATTCGTAATCTTAAAGAAACTGTTTCAAGTGTTGAATCAAGTATCTTATTGACCAGAAATGTAATTCATAAGAAATCCAAGTTAAGTTTTCCTAAAAGAAAAAAGTGAAATGTTACCTCACTTTCTGGTAAAATGAATTAGTCGGGGCGTAGTTCAGTTGGCTAGAACGCTCGCTTTGGGAGCGAGAGGTCGCTAGTTCGAGTCTAGTCGCCCCGACCATTTTGTTTAATAGTGCTTAAAATTTAATTATTATATTAAATGTATGGCAGTTGAAATTACTCCAAGACATTGGCCAAAAGTTGTTATGCCAGATGGCGAAAGATTTCAGATGATAGGTGGAAAAGCTGATATAGAAGCTGCTGCAAATAGAAGAATTAAAGCATATACAAAAGTAAAAGAAATTACTAAAAGTAATCCAGATCTTATAAATAAATATGGTCGTCTTTCAGATACTACTGATGTTGAATATACGATTAGTTCTGTTATTAGTCATTGTGATGATATGGCTATGAAATTAGATTTAACAGAAGTTGTTTGTGATCTTGATATAAGCGAAGGAAGAATATTAGAGGCTGTTCAAGCTATGTCAAAATTATTACTTGAGGCAAGAAAAGAGAATTCTGAATTGATTGGGTATAACGAGGATTGGTTTAAGGAAAAATATGACTTCTTAAAAAAAACTAAAAATGGAAATGATGCTGAAAAAATTGCTGGAATTGTTTGCGATAAGGGAGATGTTATGTTTAATAACAGAGATCCAAAATTAAAAGAAAGGTGGAATGAATTGTTAAGAAATGCATACGGAAATTAAATTAGTTTAAGATAAGTTATATTTCTGCTAGCTGAATGTAGTTAACTAGTATAATTACCTCCAAATTTATTCATCATTTTGTACGAGAGCTTCAGAAAAGTAGGCAGTGCTGTAACAAGAGATTGATAAAAAAGGTGTATTGTATTCTTAAGCTTTAACAAATTAATTAAGCTCATTCCCTTTTAACAGTCTACTTTCTATTTTGTTTACCAAAAATTTTGCTATTCATTATTTAATAGATTATATTAATAGAATTATTAATTAACTCTAACATTGAAACGGGTAAATAAATTTATATTCCCAATTGTATTTATATTTGCTATCTGTTTCTTTCCAATTATCTCGTCAACAAATGTTAATGCATTCTTTGGTGGGACTGGAGTAGAAGGTGATCCTAATCTTATTTCTTCTTGCGCTGATTTATTAGAGGCTCATGAAGTTACGAATTTATCTGAGTGGTTTTTGGTGACAACTGATCTTGATTGTTCAGCAAATGGTAATAATGTGATGATTGGAAGCTCTTCTGCAAAATTTAGCGGACATTTTAATGGTGGGGGACATACGATTACCATCAATATTAATACAAATGAAGGTCAGGTTGGATTATTCAGACATATATTCAATGGTACAGTAAGTGATCTTCGTGTGGCTGGTTTTGTGACTTCTTCAGGTCAAGAGGTAGGTGGAATTGTAGGTGTAGTAAATGGCGCATCAACAATTATCTCTAGAGTTGCAAATACTGCTAGGGTGCAAGGCGGTAATTATGTTGGAGGTATTGTAGGAAGTTTAACTCAAGCGGATACTATAAATGATTGTTATAATACTGGAGAAATAACGGGAACCTCTGGTGATGCTGGAGGAATTGCAGGAATGTCAACATGGAGTTCGTCTATTAGAAGATGTTATTCCAGAGGGAATATTAATGGAATTAGAATGCTTGGTGGAATAGTAGGGTTTGCTCAAGGTTCTCATATTTATGATAGTTTTTCCTCTAGTCAAATTAAAGGGATGGCTGATTATCTAGGTGGTATTACAGGATATTCAGCAAGTGGAATGACAAATTCTTACTGGGATATTGGAAGATCTGGAAAAACACAATGCGATGGTGCTGGTTCCTGGAATTTTGTCGGTCTCTGTGAAGGAAAAAATTCAACATGGAATCAAGCGAGCTTTTTCAAAGGGAATAGTGTAAACGGTCCTTTTTCGATATGGGACTTCACTCCAACTACAGGTGTTTGGGATGTTATTAGTGGTGGGTATCCATCATTGCAGAGTATTGCTAACGATGATGAGGTAGTTAATGATGTAGAAAGTGTTCCAAGTCCACCACTATCTCTTAATTCAACATTACAGCGAACTACTAGTATTAATCTTGCATGGTCTGCTCCGAGCATAAATGGTTACCATAGTATTACAAAGTATGATGTAGAGAAAAGTATTCACAATACTAATTCTTGGTCTGCAGTCGGTAGTTGGATTAATGGAGATATTTTGTACACTACCGCATCTGAATTACTTCCAAATACCAGCTATGATTTTCGTGTATTTGCAACAAATGTGTTGGGCCAAGGTGTACCTAGTGCAATAGGAAATTTTACAACTATGCCATTAGCTGTTCCTGGAATTCCAACTATTGATAGTAACAGTACTAATGCTTCATCAATATTGATGGTTTGGAGTCAAGATGATAAGGGCTCAGATATTACTTCATGTACACTTCAGTATTCTATAGAAAGTGGCGTTTGGATTACGGCTACGTTAGATACAGGGTTTGTTCCAGCTTCACAAGCTAGAATTATTGGACTTCAGCCATCTACCGTATATCTTGTTCGAGTAAAAGTTGCAAGCGTTGTGGGGGATAGTGTCTATAGTGAACCTGTTTCAGTGACAACCACTGTTCCAATTCAATTGGCATATGTTGATACAGATACTACTGCAAAATCAATAATTATGTGGTATTCAGAGGGCAGCACAGACCAGAGAGTACTTTATGGGGTAACTTCTGATTTAGGCCAGGAGATTGTTCCAGAGGAAGTGAATGCTGATTGGCAACGAGCAACACTTACACAATTACTGCCGAGTACAGAATATTTTTATAAAATTGTAGTGAAATATAGTGGGGTTGAGTATTCATCTGCTGTAATGACATTCACAACAGCTAAAGCATTGTACATAGCTAGTGATGAAGTGGGGCAAATAAATGTTGAAAATGGAGAAGTAGACTATACCTGGAGTGATTCAAATACTAACAGCTACGGTTTTTCTAATCAAAGCGGTGTTGCTTTGGATAATGTTAATCATAGATTATTTGTTGCAGATGGTGGTGGAGATAGCTCATATAATAATAGGATAATGGTGTTTCAATTGAATAATGATAATACTCTCATTGATCATCAGGCAGATTTTGTGCTTGGTCAAATCGACTTTGACTCTTCTGATTATGGAGTATCCCCAACTGAATTAGATAAACCTAGAAATGTTGCTTTTGATAATATTCATAATAGATTATTTGTTTCTGATACTGGAAATCGTCGAGTACTTGTATATGCTTTTTCAGAAGAGAATCCACTTATGACTGGTATGGCTGCTTCATATGTTTTAGGTCAGGCAGATTTTACACATAAAAATTCAGCTACTACACAAAATCGACTTAATTCACCAATGGGTATGTCATATGATTCTATACATAATCGACTATATGTTGCCGATATGAATAATTATCGTGTTCTTGTATTTGATGTGAGAGCAGAGGGAAGTATAGCCTCAACACTTTGTGATAATGTAACAACAGGAATTTCAAATGGTATGAATGCTTCTTGTGTCATTGGACAGCCTGATTTTATATCTTCAAATTCAAATACTAATCAAGAATCGTTTAGTAGTGGACCTCGTGATGTTACATATGACTTTAGAAATGAAATGATATATGTTGCAGATAGTCCCTCTAATCGTATACTAGTTTTTGATGTTCATGATGCAAATTCAGGGAACAAGACGATTTGTGGGACAACAACGCCTGGCTTAGTAATGCCATCTGGTGGAAATGGACTACTCGCTTCTTGTATTTTAGGACAAGATAATTTTGAGAACACAAATAGCAATACTACCAGTGAATATCTGAGTACACCTAGAGGATTATGGTATGACGAGGCTGATGACAGTCTATATATATCAGATTTAGGCAACAATCGTGTATTAAAATTTAATAATATGGCAAATATATCAAATACGATGTCTGCAAGCTTTGTCGTTGGCCAAGGTGATTTTGAATCTTCTTCAAGTAATAATACAAGCCAATTCAACTTAGCATGTCCGAATGCTGTAACTTTTGATTCAACTAATCATCGCCTATATGTTAGTGATAACTGTAATAACCGTGTTATGATGTTTGATTTTATTAGTATAACTAGTAATTCATTTGCAGATGGTTCAACAAATGTAGCATATAGCCAAGCATTAACATCAGAAAATAGTCAAGGTAATGTCATTTATTCCATAATAAATGGTAGTCTACCTAATGGCTTGAACATATCAAATTCCGGTGTAATTTCTGGAATCCCAACACAAGCAGGTACATATACATTTACAGTTTTAGCAACAGATGATAATGGTGATATGGGTATGATTTCAAACAATAAGCAATTTACAATTTTGATTACTGCATCTGGTGAAACTCCTGCACCAACTGCTAGCCTAATAATAGAAAGTAATAATCAATATACAATATTTAAAAATGTTTCTGTCGCTATTACTACTCAATATGCAATTTCCTCAATTAACAAAATGATTCTAAGCGAAAATCAAAATTTCAGTAATGCTAATTGGGAAACATATTTGCCAAGTAAAACGTTTACTTTGTCAACTGGAGATGGGCTTAAGACAATCTATGTAAAAGTTAAAGATGAAGCTGGAAATACTTCAGATATTGCATCAGATAGTATTGTTTTAGATACTATTGCTCCCTACATTAAAATTACTAACATAGGTTTGATTTCAAATATTGTCGATGCACCATTAATAACCTACTACTTTACTAGCACTAATCCAGTAATCAAAGGAATAACTGAAGCCAATCTTCCTGTCGTATTTAAATATGGCAATCAAGTCTACGCTACTACTGCAGGCTCTGACGGTAAATTTGTAATTACTTTAAAAGATCCTAGCTTAGTTAATGGCACTAGTGCAATTGATTATTACGCGGCGGATTTGGCAGGCAATCGATCCGGTGCTAAGCAACTCATTCTAATTATTGGCGAAAGGAATTTTCCAGATTGGGTATTACAAGAACTTAATCCTGTAAAAGTTGTCAATAATACTGATATGCCTCAAACAGGAGTAGTAGAACCAATTACACCTGACTCAAAAGCAATTTTAGTAAAAGTTCTAGTCACAGATGATCAAGGCAATCCTTTAATTAATGCAGATATTGTAATCGATGGTAGTAGTTATAAAACGGATAAAGAGGGATATATTAATCTTACTAAATTTTCTGATAAGTCAGTAGCGTTAATTAGTATTAATAATGAGAAATTAACAGGAACAATAAAAAACAATAAAATTATTGTTATTCTTCCAAAGACTGGAAATGGTTATCCAATTCTTCCAATCCTAATCGTTATTTCATTGATAGGAGCTTTAGTAATTTTCTTCTTTAAGAAGCAACAGAAAGATTGATAGAAATATTAATAGTTCTGTCGTTGGGTGCTGGTAGGTTTCTGTATAAAAAAAATCAGTGATAAATCTTACTTGTATATTTTAACTATGATTCTTGGTTAGTACTTTGATGAGGTCTCATTTACAATAGTGTTGACTTTTATAAAGTATTACAGGTAGGTCAATTAATTAAGCGCTTTATTCATTGATTATTAGAGATTAATATCAGGTTTGAAAGTAGATTTAGTAGTAAGTAAAACAAAAATTACTAATTGGCTCTGAAATTAAGTATATAAATGGGACTGTCTCAAAAGCATTCAAGAACAGATACCTGGAAGCAAAAATTCAATTGATTACTAGTTAAAACTTTATCTAGAAAAAAAATGTTACAAGGAATTTTTTGTTGAAACTAAGTTAAAATGACACCCATTACCAAGTTAAAATGACACTACCC
>JBAXKR010000018.1:0-12561 GCA_037135235.1 bacterium
AATTTCTCTGATTATATCCTTTAACATTTATCTTTACGAGAAGAAACAAATATATCTACTCAATATATTTTTCATATTTACTTTGCCCTCTTATCATCATATGCACAGTATACCCAAACTCCAATATTACTTTCCTTTGCATTATCTTTAGCTTTTTGAAAAGTATCTTTAAGAGAACTATTTGGAGGTATATTTAGTACATATGCATATCCATTTTTTATTATTTCCTCATTAACAAATATGTTATCTACATATACATATCTTAAAAGCCTTCCATATATATCCTTATCTGTTTTATCTCTTACAAGTTTTAATTTCTTAGCACTCTTTAATAGTTTTTCATTAAATGATTTTGACTCATTTCCGTAACATTGTCCGACTTTACCTTGTAAAGGATGATCTATTTCAGGAGTATCGATTCCAATATATCTAACCCTATATGACTTCTTGTACTGAGAAACATCTATTGTATCTCCATCTAGTACATAGTTAAGAGTATATTCATCAGAACCTAGTAATATTCCTTCTCGCTTTAGGATACCAATAGTTAAGTACAGTGCAAAAACTATTGTAAAGAATATTATTGGTGCAAATTTTGATGACAAAAAATTACTAGAATTAAAGTGTGGGAACATAAAAGAATGTATGAAAAGTATTCTTTAAGTTATTTATCTATGAGCTTTAGGGACTCAGATACAATTATCTCAGCAGAGTTATTCTTAATTGTCTTGTTAATCTTCTCAATTGTAGTTTCAATTTTCTTGCCATTTAAGTTAAGTCCCATGGTCTTATATCTTAATACTTCATATATAGATTTGTTAAGAGATTCGGTTTTAAGATTCTTTTGAAGAAGTATTTTAGCTAAACCTAATTCTTCTAATGCCTTAGCATTAAGAAACTGCTCATTATGCGAAGATACTTCAATTGGAATAAGGATAGAATATTTTGCAAGTGCCATTATTTCAGAACACATATTAGCTCCAGATCTTCCAATTATGATATCGGCTCGATTCATAACATCTCCAATTTCATCTTCATATATGTAGTCTTTTACAATATATCTTCTTGCTAGACTATCTTCTAGCTTTTCTTTAACAGCTTTACATCTTTCAAAATCTTCTGTTACAGATGAGTTTCCTGTTTGATGAATGATATTAAATTCGTGAAGTAATGTTGGTAGGAGTGGAACTACTGTTTGATTTATTACATTTGATCCTTGGTTTCCTCCTGTTACATATATTGTTGGTCTATCTGATTCAAAACTAAAACTATTGCCTTTAACTTCAAATATACTATTTCTAACAGGGTTACCTGAAAATATTGTTTTTTTAGGATTAAAATACTTTTCAGAGTACTTCCAAGATATGAAAACTTTGTTTACAAATTTTCCAATTATCCTATTTGAAAGACCAGAAACTATTGTCTGCTCATGTGTAACTCTTTTAATTCTTAGAAAGAACGCTCCAATTACAATAGGAAGAGCTAAATATCCTCCAAAGGAAATAACTAAACTTGGTTTGTATTTTAGAAGGATAAAAATACTTTGAAAGAAACCTACTGGGATGTTAATAAGGGCTTTAAGTCCTGGTAATAGTGTATCTGCACTCCATACTCTAAATAGTTTACCAGCTTTAAGTTCAACAAACTTAAGTCCTTTTTTTGCCACATATTTATATTCAGCACTATCATTCTTATCCATCACTTGAGAATGCCTATGACCTATCCATATAATGTTAGTAAATCCTTTTCTAGTAAGTTCATCGGAAACTGCAATTGCAGGAGTTAAATGTCCACCAGTAATTAATATTCTTTTTGTTTCAGATTGTTTTGCTTTTTCTTTTGGAGCTTCAAATGGACTTCCTTCTTTCTTTAATGTTCCAGTTTCTTTTTTAATTAATGAAAATCTCAAATTAATATATTTAATTATTTATATATTTCTCGCCATTATACTACAGAACCTTCTTGTATTTACTAACATTCAGTACAATACCCATAGCAGAAAGAATTACAACAATAGAACTTCCACCATAGGATAGAAATGGTAGTGTAATTCCTTTGAATGGAATTAGTGCTACATTAGCAGCAATATTTAAAAAACTTTGAAGTCCAACCCAAATGATAATTCCATAAACAAGAAGTGCACCAATTTTATCAGGTGCATTTTGTGCAATCTTTAGTCCTCGAAGAATAAAGATAAGATAAGCAATGACTAATATTACTGAGCCAATTAGTCCAAGCTCTTCTGCAATAACCGCAAATATTGTATCTGTATATGCAGTTTGATCAACAAGATAAAAATACTTTTGTTTAGATTCTCCAAATCCTACCCCACCTAGTCCCCCACTTGAAATAGCTATTAATACTTGTTGCTGTTGATATCCGCTATCTAGAACCTTATCTTGAGAGATTCTTCCTGTAGTAAGTAATTCTGTATATACATTTAATCTTTTTTGTCTGTATGATTGTAAAAATACTCCAGCAACTAATACTACACCTAGAAGTATGAAGACTAGAACACTTGAAACAAAGTGGACAAGATCATCATTTGAGATAAAGAACATAAGGCCTGCTGTTATGGCAATAATTGCAGCAGTTCCAAGATCAGGTTGTATGAGTACAAGAGTTCCAATGATTGCTAAGAGTAATAGAAAAGGAAGTAAATCTGTTTTAATGTATGTAAGAAATGCAATATTTAGTTTATTTATCTTTTGTTTCACCCTATTAAGCCAGAAGGCAAGATAAATAACAAAAGCAAACTTAGCAATTTCAGAAACTTGAACATTTACTCCACCTAGTGTAAGCCATCTCTTTGCTCCATTTACAGTTTCTCCTAAAAAAAGCACTGCAACAAGTAAAACAATTGATCCTATGAGTATGAATAGGGACCATTTTCCAAGTCGTCTATAGTCAAGAAAATAGAAGAAAAGTAAACCAACAAGTCCAATAGCTACATTAACTAATTGATTTTTTAGAATAGCGAATTGATCATAAAATGGAGCTTTTGATGCTACAACAGCAGATGAGTCATACACCATAATGAGACCAAAGATAATAAATGCAGCAAGTATAACTATGAAGATGACATCTGGCTTTTGTTTAAGCCCAAACATAAGGCCATAATCTTGAAGTATCTGCTTCTTTTCAGATGGTTGCTTCCTTTCTTTAATCTTCTTGTTAGGCTTCTTTGAGGCTGTTTTTGGTTTTATTATTCTAGAGAATATACTCATATATTATTAATTCTCTTAGTGTAGAGGATGATATAATATTAAGGAAATGTTAAGTATTAATTTAACAGAAATACAAAGTTTCAGAAAGCATGAAAAAGAAAATATTAAAAAAAATTAAACTAATTACAAGAGATATGCCAATTGCAAAAATGGTAAATGATTATCCAGAAGTAGTTAATATGTTAGTAACTGAATGGGGATTTCACTGTGTAAGTTGCTATATCTCTAATTTTGAGATGTTCGAAGATGGTGCAAGAGTTCATGGAATTGAAGGAGAAGATTTTGAACAAATGCTTAATATGTGTAATGAAATAGCTGAATTAAAAGTTAAGACAAATGATAAATAGAATTAAGAAAATTGAACCAAAGAAAATAGTAATTGCATTCTTAGTAATATATTTCACTTTATTTTCACTCACAGTCTCACTTAAACATTTATCCATGCAAACTGCTCTCTTTGACTTCTCTCTTGAAGCACAAGTCATAAGAAAAACAGCAGAAGGTAATTTATTTGCATCTGGAGTTGAAGTTCCTAATTACTTAGGGGATCATTTTTCTCCACTTCCAGTAGTGTTATCAGCAGTAGTTTACAAAGTTATTCCAAGTGATTTTACAATTCTTCTACTACAACCTCTACTAGTTGTTATTGGACTTTGGTATTTCTACAAACTATGCATCTATTACAAACTTAAGCCTCATATTGCAATTTTATTTACAGTTCTTATGGGATTCGTTCCTGGAATACAATGTGCCGTCATATTCGACTATCATCCAATAATGTATGCATTTCCTATACTATTAGCTGCAATCTATTATGACAAGAAAGGAAAACTACTACTTAGTTTAGGACTGTTCTTTCTTGCATGTCTTGTAAAAGAAGATGTAGGTCTTTTTGTTGCTGGTTATGGAATACTACAAATACTAGAAAAGAGAAAAATAGGGATATTACTTACAATTCTTGGTATTGGAATAGCTTATGCATCAATGTTTTACATTATTCCAGGAATCAGAGGAGAAGAGTCAGACTCTCTTATGAGATATTCTCAATTTGGTACGAATGGGGTTGAGATAGTAAAAAACATTGTTTTAAAACCACTAGATACTATTAGCTATTTATTAACTCTAAGAAACCTAGGATATTTACTAATCCTATTTACTCCATTTCTTTTTATTCCACTAATTAAATACAAAGAATTCATTTTCCTATTTCTTCCATCTTATGCTGTTAATATCTTTTCAAGTTTCCAAAACCAAACTGATGGGAAACATTATTATGACATTTTAATAACTATAGCTTTGGGATATATGCTAATTCTTGGATGGAAGAAACTAGAAAATTCAATTAAATTAAAAGATAAATTTAAGACTATAGCTAAACTCTCCATTATTCTATTAATTGTAATATTACCTTTTTGGAAACTTTATCCCGATATGAATAGAATATTAGGGAATAACTTTAGTGAATATTTTGAAATTGGAAGAATAATTGATAGAAACTTTAGAAAATCAGATATTATTGGTGTATCAAACTATGCAGGAGCACACTTAAGTAAGTTTGATAATGTATATATTGTATATCCAGATTGGACACCAAATATTAAAGTAACATATGATTACATACTTTTATACAAACCTGAAATACCTGGAAACTTTTTAGAAGATAATGCTCTGAAGTTCCAAGAGTATAATATTGCTTACAATTCAGATAAGTTCATATTATTAAGAAAAGTAGGATATTAGTCTTTCTGAATTATTTTTCCTAAATCCTCAAGTGATTTTGTTTCGTCAGATGAGATTTTCTTTAAAAAATCTATAAATTCATAAGGAATAGTTAGTCCTTTAAAATCGGCTTTATTTAAGATAGGATTCGGATGAATTATTATCTTTTCACTTATAAGTGCATGAACCATCCAAGAGAAGGAAATTAGTGTATTTTCTGTCTCGTAAATTGATGACAATCCAAAGTCAAAAAGAGTAGCCTCATTTGTATCAATATCAAACATCACGTTCCAAGGTCTTACATCGTTATGATAAAGTCCTGCATTTTTAAGAGCTTTCAATGTTTCTAAAAGATAATTAATTATTATGATTTTTTGATTAATACTTAATGTTACTAGTAGATCTGAAACCAATTTTCCTTTTATTCTTGTTGTAACAATATATGCTGTTTTCCCCTTTATTTCATAATCAATTAATTTGGGAAGATTGAGATTTAAAGCCTGAATTTTAGAGAGTATAAAGATTGCAGAAAAAAACTGATTTTTAATTGTGTCTTGAGCAAACTGGTTTTCAAGTAGACTTATTTGTTTAATAAAGTAATCTTCACTTCTGTAGAAAATTTTGTATGCACTGCTTTTAGAATACTTATATGCTTGAAAGAAGGTATCTTCAACTGGGTAAATTTTGTTATTAACTACTAAGTGATTCTTTGAGATTGCATACATTGGTCTTTTAACATCAGATAAGTGGGTTGGATATTCGCCCATCTTTACAATGTTGTACTCTTCTTTATTTTCAATCATATCAAGTGGATCATCCTGGAGTAATTCCTTCCAACTTAAATCTACTTTTTCTTCTTTTAGAGCAAATTCAACAATGACTACCGGGATTTCCTTAAGAATTTGATTAAATATTTCCTTTGTTCTTTCATAGCCTAATTGAAGATTTAGATGATGAAGAATACTTAATAGCACAACTACATCAAATTTATTTCCATTGATCTCTTTAACAGTATCATCGTCTAGAGATTTTATGAAGAAATCTACATTATATCCATTTATTTACTTTAAACACTTGCTCACTGCTACATTTTCCTGATTATAGTCCCAGCCTGTAACTATTCCACCTTTTGATGCAAACCAAAATGATAAATATCCTAAGGAAGATCCAACATCAAGTATTCGCATACCTGAGAAATTATCATCAAAATATTTATTTATGTCTATAAATCTATCTCTTGAGGATCTTTTAGAAGAGTAACCAGAAACATTAACACCGAATAGTGGTTGATAAGGTTCAACAAGTTTTAAAAGTGATTTGAGTTTGTAGTATGGATCATTTTTGATTTCTATAAATTCAAGTACTTGATTTTGAAGAATGTTAACATTACTTTCAAGTTGAGAAACTCTTGTTTCAGTAGTGTTTTTTATTGAATCTAAATCACTTCTTAAATTTCTTAAAAATGAGAAGTTATTTACAACAAATTTACTAAGTAATCGTCTAATAAACTTCATTGGTGAAATATCTTATTTAATTGGCAGTTGCAATCTTATATTACTTCTTGAGATATATTACAAGTTATTTCTCAAGTAACTTAGACACTTGCATATTTATTTCCTTTGCTGCACTTAAACTAACAGATTCTGTATATATTCTAAGTTCAGGTGCATTTCCTGATGGCCTTATATGTACAACATCTTCATTTTCAAAAATTAATCTAACACCATCTAGTAGATTTACTTTCTTAATTATTGAGTCAACTACACTAGATATATCATCTTTTAACTTACTTTTATCTTTCTTTAATTCTTCAAGAATTAATTTTGATTTTTCAAGTGGGAAGTTATCAATCTTTGAGCTATATGTAACTCTACTTGGAATAAGGGAGTATAGTTCAGACATTTTTAAGTTTTTATCTATTGAAAACTTGAGAATTGATAGTAGTGGTAAATATGCATCTCTTGTTTCAAGAATAGAAAGACTTCCATTCTTACCCTTTATTTCTGAACCTAAAAGAAATCCTCCATTGGCCTCATAAGCACCAACGCATATATATTCTTTAGATAATTTTCGCATTGCTTTAATTACATATGGAGAACCTATTTTGGTAAACATTATTGCTAATATCTCAGTTCCTAATATTCCAGTATTAGAACTTATTGGTGTTGCTAATGCTTCTAGGCCTAAATCTATTGCTACAAATATCCCAAGAACATCTCCTTTAAACCAATAACCTTTTTCATCAGCAATCATAGGTCTATCACTATCTCCATCAGTAGTAACAATTGCATCAAGTCCAAATTCGGAAGTCCACTTCTTAGCAAGTTCTTCATCTTCTTTCCTTATTGCTTCAGTATCTACAGGAATGAATGTATTAGAAAATCCTAATTTAGTAACTTCTGCTCCAAATTCTGTTAATAGATCGACTAAAACATCTCTTCCTACAGCACTATGACCATACACTCCAATCTTCTTTCCTTTTAGATAATCGTTATCAAAGAATGAAGTGTATCTTAATTTGAATTCATCTATAACTTGAGATTGAAGTTCATTTGAATCTGATTCATTTGAATTAATTTTTGTTTCAATTTTTTCGTCATATTCAACTTCTTCACTTAAGAATATTTCCTCATCTTCTTTCATAAGCTCTCCATCTGGCCTAATAAACTTAAGACCATTTCTATCTGCTGGGATATGACTTCCAGTAATCATAATAGATGGAAGGTTATTCTTCAAAGCATAGTTAGTTAAAGCTGGAGTTGGAACAAATCCTGCATCTTTACATACTAGGCCTTGTGATTCTATTGCTAGTCTTACAATTTGTTTAATATGGGGAGTAGATGGTCTTAGATCTCCTGCGATCATAATTGAATTGAGATCATAATCTGGAAACTTAGTTTTAAGAAATTGAATAAACCCAAGTGTGTAAACAAAAACAACTTTGTCTGTTAGTTCTTCTACTTTAGCTCTAACTCCACTAGTACCAAATCTAACATTGCATTCGTTTACGAAGTCTTTAAGAAGGATTTTAGACATGTTTTTGATGTTCAAAGATTAAGTATATCTTTTTAGATTATCATCCTTCTTTAATTCCCCCACAAGTTCTTTTACTTTAGGAACATCATCCTTATGGACAACTACTAATGCATCATCAGTATTAACAACAACATAGCCTTTAAGACCAATTGTTGTAACAAGTTTATTCTCCTCATAGTTCATAACTAAACAATCCTCAGACTGGTAGTTGAACACTTCGCCCTTTGCAACATTCGCACTATTTGATTCCTCAAGTGCTTCTTTTAGAGCATAGAGTGTTCCAGGGTCAGACCATCCAAAGTCATTTACTAAAACAAGTGCATCTGAAGGTTTAGTTTTTTCAACAATTGCGTTATCGAAACTAATTGATTCTAAAATTGGATAGACTTTCTCAAGTTCAGAGTCAAACTTAGATGTACCATAAAGCTCAAATACTTTTAATAAGCTCTTATACATTTCTGGCATAAACTGCTTGTATAAGCCAAGGACAAATTTAATTGTAGTTATGAAATATCCAGTGTTCCAATACCAGTCGTTAGATCTAAACATTTTTTCACATTCTTTAAGTTCTGGTCTATATTTCCAACCTAAGAATGCCCTTACAGTTTGGCCATTTTCGAAACATACTTCCTTACCAAAATTAATCCAACCTAAGTTATGATTAGCAAATCTAGGTCGTTCACCAAAGTATACAAATTTATCTGGATGTTTCTGAATCAAAACTTCTGCAGTTTTAAGTGAACTTTGAAATGAATCTACTCTGTCCATTAAATGGTCTGCCCAAAGGATACCTACTTCTCCAGTATATCCATCAGTATTAAGACGAAGAAAACTTAACAAAATTGCTGCAGCTACATCTCTTCTTTCTGGCTCTAGAATCAGATTATTTACAGGAAGATCTGGAAGTTGATCGAGAATAATATCTTTAAATTTCTTATTTGTAGATATGTATACATTTTCTATTCCCCATAAGTCTTTTACTCTTTCTACAGCTAATTGAATAGTAGATTTTCCATTAAAAAGCTTATCAAACTGTTTAGGAGTACTATTACGAGATATTGGCCAGAGTCTTGTACCAGCCCCACCTGCAAAGATTATAAGTTTCATGTTACATATATCAAATATGTTAATGAGACAGATCCTACAACAAATAGAAGATTAATACAAAAGCTCAATTCTATAGTAAATAGAGGTATTACGAAAAGATGTGAATGTTATATTTTTAAGCTCCAACTTACAGTTTTATGATCAGTAAACTTAACAGTCTCTGTCAAGGTTTTACTAGTCCTAACATTTGTGATACCGATGTCAAGCAGCCATTTGACAGGTCCTTTTGAGAGCGTGTGTCCTTCGGGGACAGATAGCCTTGTACCTAGCCTGTTACAAACACGTTCTAACGAGCGAATCTCTTTTAAATTGGGAATACTTTTCCCTTCTTTGGTTAAACCCCCTATTAGTGTTAGTAACCCGATCTTAAAAGGAAAACTTCTAATTAATGGTTTTCGTACTAAAGGTTCGGAGGTATCTATGCCAATTCCATAAGTATTCGTATCACCACATAAAAAATGCACGGGACTTAATTTTTCTGCTATTTCAACACTTCCTTTCAGTGTCCTTCTCCTATCAATCGCAGAGCTAGCCGGAGAAATGTAGAAAGTGCCTATTGTTATTAATCTTCCGGATAATGTTCGCAGGGATAAAAAAAGAGTTTGTCCCCAAAAAGGATTTTTTGCTTTTAACTCTGTTGAATTTATTGGGTCAATATTATAATAGTTTTCCCACTTGAGATAGTCACCATTTTGGTGAAAATGATTCTGATTTTGAAAGTGTGGGACTAATGTAATTTTTTCTACACTAACACCAGAAAGTAATTGTCTATTTATTAGTATTGCAATTGATTCAGCTCTCAATCCAAGATCTTCTGATTTTGTTTCATGGAATACGAATGGGATCATAAATATTTCGTAACCCATCCTAGATATTCTTTCTAAAAATTCAGGCTGTAAATTACCAATTTTTTGTATCACTGGGAAATCTTGTAAACAAATTACATCTGTTATTTTTGAATTTGCCTCTAACCATGCGTAGAAGTCAACAATTAGTTTTTGTCTCAAAACAGGAATAGGATTTTTTCTTTCTGATCCATAGAAGGTTTCGTACCCACCTATACCTCCAAGATTCACACTTGTGATATTAATTTCCCCATTTGTTAACTTTTCTTTTTTTGGTTCAGTAATTTCTGATAACTGATGGAAACCAACTATGCTTCCAGTGGATCCCCTTAAAAACTGATCACCAGGAACAAAAGAAATCTCTAATGGGATTCCAGGATTATTTTTATAAATATCCAATACTTCTCTAAGTGAGTCTAGTTGTATTACATTTTCCATTAGATGCTTATTTTAGATATATCTAAATTACCAAGTTAACTGGGTAATTATAGCAAGATGCTTCTTATGTATCCATGTTTGCAAGCAGAACGAAAAATAAATTGGCATATTGTATTACATTATTGTATAGAAAGAGTTGTAGAAAATAGTTAATTAATTTCACAAATTGTTACAATTAGATTATCATTCACTTAATATTTTTTTTCACTATTCATTATGGATGCAAGTATTTATAAAACCATGGATGCTGTTGAAAGTTATCACTGGTGGTTCGTAAGTAGGGCAAAAATTATTAGAAACTTATTAAAAAAAACTTTTAAGAAAAGAACCAATCTAAAAATACTAGATGTAGGTTGTGGAACTGGGGGGAATTTTAAATTACTAAGTGAGTTTGGTGATATTACTGGTGTAGAACCGGATAGATTTGCTTTTGAGCAAGCGAAATCAAAAAAACTCTCTAAAACACTGATTAACGGAGATTTTATACTTTGTAAAGAACTTGAAAACAAGAAGTTTGACTTAATTGTTCTTACTGATGTACTTGAACATATTGAGAAAGACGAATTGGCATTATCTAAAATCCGAAATATGTTATTACCTAATGGGTCACTACTTATAACGGTTCCCGCAAACATGAATTTATGGAGTAAACATGATACCACACATCACCATTTCCGAAGATACAGTTTTAATGAATTAAAAAGGAAGCTATTAGGAGCTAATTTTAAAATTGAATTTCTCTCTTATTTTAACTTTTATCTATTTCCAATTGTTTTTCTTGGAAGAAAATTGAAGTTTAATGAAAATAAGGATGATGTAGATATAACAAATGGAATAGCCAATAATCTCTTCAAATTTATTTTTAGCCTTGAAAGCTACTCAATAAGTAGGAGAATAAAATTTCCTATTGGTGTTTCATTAATAACTATATGTAAGAAGTAATTATTATCAAACAATATGAAAAGTAATAAAAAATTATCGATAATAGTTCCTTGTAAGAATGAATCAGAAGTATTAAATGAATTTTATTCAAAAACAATAGAAGTTTTGAACAAAATCACCAACAATTACGAAATTATCTTCATAAATGACGGAAGCACAGATAATACATTTGAGATAATGATGGGTTTGTATGAGAAAGATAAAAATATTATTATATTAAATCTTTCTAGAAACTTCGGAAAAGAAATTGCTCTGACGGCAGGCTTAGATTATTCAACTGGAGATGCTGTTATCCCAATAGATGCCGATTTACAAGATCCACCAGAATTAATGATTGCTCTATGGACTAAATGGCAAGAAGGATTTGATGTAGTATATGCGACAAGAATGGAAAGAAAGGGCGAAACATTAATTAAAAAATTCACAGCATATATGTTTTACATTGTAATTGCCAAATTAGTAAATATAAAAATCCCCAAAAATACAGGAGATTATAGATTGATGGACAAAAAGGTGGTAAAAGCATTAAAAAGCTTAAAAGAGAGAAATAGATTTATGAAAGGTATCTTTTCTTGGGTTGGCTACAAACAAACAGGAGTAATGTATAACAGAGAGCCTAGGTTCGCAGGAAAATCAAAGTTTAATTTCCTAAAACTTACTGCCTTTGCAATTGAGGGAATTACCTCTTTTACATATAAACCATTAAGAATAGCGAGTATACTTGGAATATTAACATTTTTGTTTTCCATTCTTTATTCATTGTTTATAGTAATTCATAAGCTTACGACAGGAAACGATCCTTCAGGATATGCTTCCACAGTAATTTTTATACTATTCTTTGGTGGAATTCAATTATTATCAATTGGATTAATTGGTGAATATGTTGGAAGAATATACGATGAAGTCAAACAAAGGCCACTATATATAATTGACTCCATCTTCAAAAATACTAATATCAAATAACATTTCCACTATTTAAGTTTATATACTAAGGAAAGTGGAACTCCATCCCTTTCTACCTTGTGGATTATTAGTTTTTGATCAAGCTGTAAATATAAATTAAATCTGGTAAAACAAATGTAATAATCTGCGTCAGCTAACTTATCTGTGAGAACAATATTTGAAGGTAATAAGTAAGTAAATTGATTGTTACTTCCACAATATGCTAATTTATATTGTTTTTCTTTTACAATTTCATTTGTTAGTAACCAGTTTATTGACTCCTTAAATGAGACACCCCAATAATC